>NZ_JBFUIU010000305.1:0-10302 GCF_056401695.1 Variovorax sp. P4_D9 | reverse complement strand
GGAAGAATCAGGATTCCGGCCACGCAAACCAGCACGGACACCGCACYGAGCGTCGACTCGACATCCTCGAACAACGCCTCTACAGCAGCCTCGTCGGCGACATCGACGACGCGGCTCGCGTGCGGTGCGYCCAGGCTGCCGGCGACTCGATCGGCATTGGCGCGGTCGATATCGGCCACCACCACCCGCATGCCCTCGGCCGCCAACTGGCGCGCGATGGCCTCGCCGATGCCGCGTCCGCCACCCGTCACCAGCGCCCACCGGCCTTTGCCCGAACTGTCCGTCATGCCTTTTCCAATCTTCATGATCGCGCTCAAGATGCGCACTGGCACCGAGTATGTATACATGATGGCCTTGATACATGGGGATTTACCCGAGTAAACCCAATTTCAGCCGAACATGTATACTTGACTCGTGGCGGACACGAGCTGCTCGAACGGGAGACAAGTCGTTGGAAACACTGTCGCAACAGGTCACGGACACACTACGCAACTGGGTGCTGCATGGCCGCTTCAAGGCCGGCGAGCGCATCGAGGAGATCCCGACCGCGCTGGAAATGGGGGTCTCGAGGACCCCTGTGCGCGCCGCGCTCGCGGCGCTTGCGAACGAAGGGCTGATCGATCACCAGCCCAAGCGCGGCTACCTGGTGCGCGAGTTCGAACTGGAGACCATCGTGGCGGCGTACGAAGTGCGCGCCGCCCTCGAGGGCCTGGCCTGCAAGCGGGCGGCCGAACGCGGCCTCAGCGAGACGCAGGCGCAGACGCTGCGGGACTGCCTGTCCGATGGAGACTGGATCCTGTCAAAGGGCGTGCTGTTGCCCGAGGACCATGAGCCCTACCAGAAGATCAATGTGACGCTGCACAACACCTTGTTGGAAGCCTCGTGCAATCCGTGGCTCGGCCGATTCGCGGAACAGGCGCACAACATCCCCTATGCGTCGGACCGCCTGGTTCTGTGGGACGTCGACCACGCCGTGATCCTGCGCTCGCACGGCGATCACCACCGCATCGTCGAGGCGGTGCTCGCCGGGGACTGCACGCGCGCCGAGCAGCTGATGCGCGAGCACGTGTACTACGCCGGCATCATCTTCAAGCAGAACTTCGAGCGCTTGTTGAAGGGGACGTCCGGGCGTGCCTGATCCTGAGCTTCCCGACAGCCACGAACGCGAAGCTCAATGAACGCCGTCGACACTCAGGGATGTCCGAAAGCCGAAACGACGGCCAGGAACGACTGAAGCGTCGGGTTGTTGTCGGACTGCCGCCAGACCAGCGAGGCTTCCAACCCGATCTTTCCGGCAGGTGACGCCAGTTCCTTGTAGACGACATCGCCATGCGTCAGTACCTTCAGGTTCGATGGCACCAAGCCAACCGCGACGCCTGATGCAACGACGCCGATAGCGCTTGCAATCTCGAGGACCTCGTAGGCCACGAATGGATGGAAGCCGGCATCGATGCAGGCTGTCATGACTTTCATGTACATCGAGGGTACGCGCTTGCGCGAGAACAGGACGAAGCGATCGGATGCGAGATCCGAGAGGTCGACGATCCTGGCGCCGGCGAGACGATGCCTCGCCGGCAACGCGACAACGAAGCGATCGACCTGCAACGGCTGCGTGGCCAGCCCGTCGGCCTCGGGCAAGGGCAGCCGCACGACACCCACATCGAGCCGACGCATCAGCAACGCTTCAATTTGATCCTTGGTGCGAAGTTCATGAAGTTCCAGCCGCACATCCGGACAACGCGCTTCGAATTTGCTGACCAGCCGCGGCAGCACGTCGTAAGCCAGCGAGCCGATGAAGCCCAAAGCGAGCTGCCCGGAAGCGGCCGCGGTCGCAATTCGAGCCTTGGCTATGGCGCGCTCCTCTTGTCGCATGAGGGAGTGCGCTTCCTCCAGGAAAGCCCTTCCGCCCGCCGTGAGGCTGACGCTGCGATTGCTGCGAACGAAGAGCTGCACTTCGAGGATCTCCTCGAGATGCCGAATGGCCTGGCTCAACGGCGACTGCGCCATGTTCAGCCGCTCGGCGGCCTTGCGGAAGTTGAGCTCTTCCGCCACGGCGATGAACTGACGCAACAGGCGGCTGCTTAGCATAAGACAAAAATCATCTCAATCGATGACATTTATTGTATTGGACAGCTCATAGGGTGCTGCCCAGAATTCAGCACTTCTAAAACAGAGACACACCAAGAAAATGCAACCCTCCGACTTCGCAGTCCACGCGCAAGCCGCACTCACGGGCCTGCTCGGCACGGTCGACGCGCAGGAGTTCCTGCTCGGTTCGGACATCACCTTTTCCGGCATCACGCCGCGCTTCGCCACACCGCATCGCATCGTTGCGGCGCAGGCGGCCGCGATCGGCGCGGTGGCCGCCGGCATCTCGCAACGCTGGCAGATCGCGCACGGCGAGCGCCAGCACGTCACGATTGACGCGCTGCAAGCAGCTTGCAGCCTGCATCCCGCGCAGTTCCAGCGCCAATCCGGCCACCCGTTGCCCGCCCTCTCGCTGGCACGCGAGCTCAAGGCCGATTTCTATCGTACCGCCGACGACCGCTGGTTCTTCCCGATCGGCTCATACGCACATCTGCGCGACGGCGTGCTGGCGCTGCTCGACTGCTCCAACACGCCGGAGGCGCTCAGCAAGGCCATCGGACGCTGGAAGGCGGCGGAACTGGAGGATGCCTTTCACAATCACGGCTTGCCGGGCGTGTTCGCGCGAAGCCGGGAAGAGTGGGCCCTCCACCCCCAAGGACGCCACCTGCTGGCGACGCCGGTCATCACGGTCGAGAAGATCGGTGACAGCAAGCCCGAAGCGGCGCGACCGCAACGGCGCCCGCTCGACGACCTGCGCGTGCTCGACATTGCGCACGTCATCGCCGGTCCAGTGGTTGCGCGGACCCTGGCCGAGCACGGCGCCGACGTGCTGCGCGTGTCTTCACCGTCGCAGCCCGATCCCTTGCCGCAGATCCTCGACACAGGCATCGGCAAGCGCTGCGCCTTCATCGATCTGCGGCAGGACCGCGACGCCGCGCGCGTCCGCGACCTGGCCGCAGGTGCAGACGTGTTCGTCCAGTCTTGGCGGCCCGGAAGCCTGGACAAGCTGGGTCTTGGAGCAGCGGACGTCGCGCGGGTGCGGCCCGGCATCGTCTACGTTTCCGTCAGCGCGTTCGGATCCGACGGACCGTGGGCGACGCGCAAGGGCTTTGAGCAGCTGGGGCAGACAGCCAGCGGCATCGCCGTCTCCGAAGGAGGCGCAGGCAAGCCTCGAATCGTGCCCACCTATCTGCTCAACGACTACATGGCCGCGTACCTTGGCGCAGCGGGTGCGCTGGTTGCGCTGGCACGCCGCGCCAGGGAAGGCGGCAGCTGGCACGTGAAGGTGTCGCTCACACGAACGTCCATGTGGGTACAAAGCCTCGGGCAGCAGCCCGTGCCGACGGAGGTACAGACGCTGGACGACTTGAAGCCCGTTCTCCACGGCCGGCTATCGTCCTTCGGGCAACTCGAACAACTCGGCCCGGTCGCGCAGTTCTCGCGCACGCCGGCCTACTGGACGCTGCCGCCATCGCCCCTCGGAAGCGCAGCGCCCGCATGGGCCAGTTGACCGCAGCCATTCTTCCCTTGAAGACCTCCATCCAAAGAACATCATGAGACAACCCTCGCATCCCTTCGCGGTACTCACCGCGGCCGTGGTCCTCCTGCTCGCAGGCACTTGCGCCCAAGCGCAAAGCTACCCCTCCAAACCGATCAGGGTCGTGATCGCGTTCCCGCCCGGCGGACCGACCGATGCGATCGGCCGCGTGATCTTCACGGCGCTGGCCAAACGGGTCGGCCAACCGATGGTGATCGACAACCGTCCCGGCGCCGGTGGCACCGTCGCCGCGGACCTGGTCGCCAAGTCGCCTGCAGACGGCTATACGCTCCTCTACGCAAGTTCGACCATCGCGACCGCTCCGGCGCTCTACAAACGCGCCGACATGGAGCCAGTCAAATTCCTCGCACCTGTAGCCTGCACAGTGTCGGTTCCGTTCGCGCTGCTGGTCTCGCCCACGTTGCCCGCAGCGACCATCACCGAGTTCGTTCAATTGTTGAAACGCGAACCCGGCAAGCTCTTCCAGGGCTCGTCCGGCAACGGGAGTCCGGATCACCTAACGGGCGTGTTGTTCGGCAAGGATCTGGGGCTGCAGTTCACGCATGTGCCCTACAAGGGCAATGCGGCCGCGCTGACGGATCTCGCCGGCGGCAACATCAGCTTCATGTTCGCCGGCGCCCTGCAGTCGGCATTGCCGCTGGTCAAAGACGGCCGTATGCGCGCGCTGGCCGTGTCTTCCCCCAAACGGTCGCCGCTGCTGCCCGACACGCCGACGATCGGCGAGAGYGTGATCAAGGGCTTCGACACCGGCACGTGGCAGGCGTTGGTTGCGCCCGTCGGCACACCACCCGCCGTGATTCAACTGCTCAACGCCAAGATGAACGAAGTACTCTCGGATCCCAAGGTCAAGGAAAGCCTGCAGCAGCAGGGCGGCGAGTCCATCGCCGGCACGCCTGCCGAATGCGCGGGCTTCATTCAGCGCGAATACCTGCGGTGGACCAACGTGATCCGAACGAACAACGTCCAGGTCGATTGAGCGCGCAATCCGTGCGGCGCCTTCAGCCTCATCGCGAGGCGTTGATCGCCTCATCGAGCTGAAGAACAGCAGCGGCGTTGCCTGCCGTCGTGGCCAAGGTGTCGATCGCACCCGTGCGCAAGGCACCCACGATGGCCGTCACCTTGCTGGATTCTGCAGCGACGGCGATCACGTTCGGAATGCGCTGCAGATCGCTGCGGGTCAGGCCAATGACTCGCCCCTGCATCGGCGTCATCGCCGGCTCGCCGTGAATGTCGATGAAGTCGTAGCCCATCATGTCACCCACGGTCCCGGCGCGCTTGGCTTCAGAAATCTCCTGCGGCGTGAACCATCCCATGCGCACCATGTTGCTGTCAACGCTCACGTCGCCGACGCCGATCAGTGCGATGTCGGCACGACGGGCCTTGTCCAGGGTGTGGCGCACGGTATCGTTCTCGAGCAGCGCCTTGCGGATCAGCGGATCATCGACCAGGGCGGGTGCGTAGAGGGACTCGGACTCCCCTCCGAAACGCGCGGCGAGGCGGCGCGCGATATGGTCCGCATTCATGGCCTCCCCGCCTCGATAGGAGCCCCCAATGGCGCTGACGAAGTTGCATTGCCGGCGGGTCGCCGACATCGAATGCTCGGACACCGAGCTCACGTTGCGTCCCATTCCCACCGCGACGACGCTGCCATCCAGCAAGATGCGGTCGAGTTCGCTCGCCACCAGGCCCGCCAGCAGTTCGCGCTGCTTGTCCGCGTCCTTGTGATCAAGCGCCACCAGCGCCCGCTGAATCCCGAAGCGATCGATCAGCTGCTTCTCGAGATCGGCTGCAAAGGTGGGGTGCGGCCGGACGCGAATCTCGACCACGCCTTGCTCCTGCGCCCGGCGCAGCAAGCGGCCCACGGTCGCCCGGGAGATGCCGAAATGCTTCGACAAGTCCTCCTGGGTGCGTCCGTCGATGTAGTACAGGGTCGCCAGCTTTGCCAGATCGCTTTCGGTCATGGAATCATGAGGATAGGGTGTCGTTCATTGAATTGTGTAGCCCCCGTCGATGATCAGGTTCTCGCCGGTAATCATGCCAGCATGTGCGCTGACCAGATACAGGATCGCCGCCGCGATCTCGGCCGGCTGCGCGAAACGTCCGATCGGGATCTTCTTCTTCATCGCCTCGCCGACCTCGCCGGCCCACGCCTTCTTGCCGAGTTCGGTTTCGACGACGGTCGGAGAGACCGCATTCACGGTAATCCCCAGCGGCGCCCACTCGACGGCAAGCACCTGCGTCATCGAGACCATCGCCGCCTTGCTCGCGCAGTAAGCGACGTGGCGCTCCAGCGCGATCACGCTGGCCTGCGAGGCGAGGTTGACGATGCGGCCACCGCCCTGCTTCCTCATCTGCGCAGCCACGGCCTGGGCGAGGAAGAACGGCGCCTTCAGGTTGATCGCCATGGTCTTGTCCCAGTCGGCCTCCTTGACCGCATCGGCCCGATCGAGCAGCGCCACGCCGGCATTGTTGACCAATATGTCGATACGCGCGAAGCGATTCACGGCGCTGGCCACGGCAGCCTCGAGCTGGGGGAGGTCGGCCACGTTGCAGGCGATCCCGAGATGCTGGCCCGGCAGCCGCTGCGCCACCGTGGCGACCTGATCGCTCAGGTCGAGCAGCACCAGGCTGGCGCCCTTGGCGGCGAAAAGCTCGGCAACCGCGAGACCGATGCCCGACGCGCCGCCGGTCACCAGCGCAACTTGTCCGGAGAGGTCAAACGCCTGATCGAAACCAAGAGACATGGCAACTCCCCCTCTTACTTGCTGCGCTTGGCCAGCAGTGCGTCGGCGTTCTGCATCGTGATCGGCGTCCACGGCACGCTGTACTGCTTGGCCGTGCCGTCGCCCCAGTTCAGGCCTTCGCCAGCGTATTCGGTCCACAGCGCGGCGCGCGGCTTGTAGCTCGGGCCTTCGATCTGTCGCAGCAGCACGTCGAGTCCGCCTTGCGCTTGGCCTTGCGCATCTTGAAGAATACTCACCATATCACCGGTCTTCACCGCCTTGATTGCATCGGTCACGCCGTCAATGCCCGCGACCGGGATGGATTTTGGCGCCAGGCCCTTGGCCTTGATCGCCTCGATGGCACCGAGCGCCATCTCGTCGTTCTGGCCAATAACGCCGTTGATCTTGCCGGGATGTGCCGTCAGCCAGTTCTCCATCAGCGACAAGGCCTCGGCACGCGACCAGTTGGCCGTCTTCATTTCCAGCACCTTCACATCCTTGTACTTGGCGAGTGCGACCTGGTTGCCCTTGCGGCGCTCGATCTGTGCGGACTGCCCGATCGGGCCCTCGATGACCACCACGTTGCCCTTGCTGCCGATCGCCTTGATCACAGCGTCGGCTTCCATTTCACCAGCCACCGCATCGTCAGACCCGACATACCCGGCGAGCTTGTTGCTGTTGACGCGGGTGTTGGACCCGACCACAGGGATCTTGGCCGCCGAGGCCTTCTCGACTGCCTCGGCGCCGGCCTGGATATCGATCGGCACGAAGAGAATGCCGTCGTACTTCTGCGTGACCATCGTGTCGAACTGGTTGTTCTGCGTCAGCGCATCGTACTTGCCGTCGAAGATCGTCAGCTTGACAGTGCCATCCTTGACGGCTGGGTGGTCTTTCAGCGCATTCACCCAAAGCTGCATGAATTCGCCTTTGAGGCCATAGACGGCGGCACCGATCTTGTAGGTCTTTTGTTGAGCCGCCGCGAACTGCGGGGCGGCAAGAGYGGCCACCGCGACGGTCAGGACGGCAAGTTTGAGGAATCGCATGGAGATGTCTCCTTGGTTTGGAACAGTGATGGAGGAATGGACCGCAGGTCAAGCCTGCTTCTTGCGCGAGACATCGAGCAGCACTGCCGCAACGATGATTGCACCCTTGATGACCTGCTGGTAGTACGACGAAACGCCCAGCAGATCGAGACCGTTGTTGATCACGCCGATGATCAGCGCACCGATCAGCGTGCCAGTCAGCGAGCCGACGCCCCCGCTCAGCGAGGTGCCGCCGATCACTACCGCGGCAATCGCGTCGAGTTCGTAGGCCACGCCCGCCTGCGGAAGTGCCGAGGTGGTGCGCGCCGCCAGAATCAGGCCGGCCAGCGCCGATAGCACACCCGAGATCACGTAGACGAGGAAGATCACGCGGACGGTGTTGATGCCGCTGGTCTTCGCGCTCTTCTCGTTGCCGCCGACCGCATACACGGCGCGGCCGAAGGTCGTGTACTTCAAGATGAACCAGAACACCAGGAAAGTCGCGGCGAGGATGATCACTGGGACGGGAATGCCCGCCAGCATGCCCTGCCCGATGTAGCGAAACCCGGGCGACAGCGCCGCAATCGGCATGCCGTCGTTGTAGATGAAGGTCAGGCCGCGCGCCACGCTGAGCATGCCGAGCGTGACGACAAAGGGAGCCACGGACAGCCCGGCGATCAGCCCGCCGTTGACGGCGCCAAGGACCGCACCTACCGCCAGGCCGGCGAGGATCCCAACCATCGCGGGGTGGGCGGTCTCGCCGGTGACCAGGCTGGCCGCGACGATGCCCGAGACGGCGAGCAGCGAGCCGACCGAGAGGTCGATCCCCTTGGTCAGGATGACGTAAGTCATGCCAATCGCAAGAATCCCATTGATCGACGTCTGACGCAGGATGTTGACCCAGTTTCCCCAGCTCAGGAAGTTCTCGTTGGCCACGCTGAGCGCGACGCAGAGGACAAGGAAGGCGAGGACGATGCCGTAGTCGGCAAGCAGATGGCGCCAGCGCAGCTGGGTGGCGGGCGCGGCGACGGTGGTGGGAGCGGCGTTCATGGCGTGGGTCCGGTCGAGGATGAAGAAAGTCTCGCGTCAGGATGCGAGGTGCAGGAGTTCCTCCTGCGTGGCGGAGTGGCCGTCGATCACGTCAGAGACGCGGCCCTTGCGGAAGATGGCGATGCGGTCGCTGACGTCCAGCACCTCGGGCGCCTCGGACGACACCACGATCACCGCATTGCCCTGCTCGGCGAATGACGCCAGGAACGCGTACACCTCGCGTTTGGCGCCTTCGTCGATGCCGCGCGTCGGCTCGTCGCACAGCAGGCATACCGGATTGGTGGCCATGCAGCGCGCCAGCACAACCTTCTGCTGGTTGCCACCACTCAACCCGGACACCGCCATGGCCGTGCTGGCCAGCTTGATCCGCATGCGTTGGACCATTTCGCTGACGAGCGAGCGTTCAGCCGCCCGGTCGACCACCGAGGCGCGCTGCAGCGCGGGCAACGCGGCCAAGCTGGTGTTGAAACTGACCGACGAGCTGAGCACCAGGCCGGAGGCCTTGCGATCCTCCGTGACGAGCGACAGCCCGGCCTTGATGGATGCAGCCGGATTTCCCTTGGGCAACAGCTGGCCGCGAAGACTGGCCTCGCCGGTATCGGGGCGCGTCAGCCCGTAGAGGCAATTGAGAAATTCACTGCGCCCCGACCCCATCAGGCCGTAGATGCCGAGGACTTCTCCTGGCGCCACATCGAGACTGATGTCGTCGAATTCGCCCTTTCGCGACAGATGCTTCACCGAGACCAGGGCATCGCCGGTCGGCGCAGGCTTGCGCTTCTTGTCGGCGATGCGCACTTCCTGCCCGACGATCAGCTTGACGAGTTGGCGCCGGTCGATGTCGGCCAGCTTGCCGGCCTGGACGAAGCCGCCGTCACGGAATACGGTGTAGCTGTCGGCGATCGTGAAGATCTCGGAGAGGCGGTGCGAGACATACAGAATGCCTGCGCCCTGCGCGGTCACGCTGCGGATCGCATCGAACAGGATGTCGGTCTCGCTTTCCCCGATGGCCGACGTCGGTTCGTCCATGATGATGATGTCGCTGTCGCGGCTGAAGGCCTTGGCGATCTCGACCAGCTGAGTCTGCGCGAGGCTCAGGCGTCCCATCGGGACGCGCGCATCGATATCGAAGCCCAGCTTGCGCAACAACGCGTTCGCCTGCGCGAACAACGCGGGGTAGTTGATCACCACGCCGGCACGTTTGGGCTCGCGCCCGAGGTAGATGTTCTCGGCCACCGTCATGCCCGGAATCGGCGACAACTCCTGGGTGATGATCGAGATGCGATGCGCGATGGCCTCCTGCGGTGATGCGAAATCCACCGGCTGCCCCTTCACCGCCACCTCGCCGGCATCGCGCCGCAAGATGCCCATGACGATGTTCAGGAACGTGGATTTGCCTGCACCGTTGCCGCCGCACAGCGCGTGAACGCTGCCGGCATGCAGTTCGAGGCAACCATTGCGCAGGGCCGGCACACCGCCGAAGCTCTTCGCGACGCCTTTGGCGGACAGCAAGGGAGTGTTCATGGCAGGTGCTCGCATCAGAAGGCCGCTGTGACTTCAGGCATCCGTGTCGCGAGCCGGCGAGGCCTGCAAACGCTCGTACTCGGTGATCGCATCGACCTTCAAGGCCGACTTGCCGCCGTCGAAATTGGAGCCGATGAAGGAATCGACGATCGCCTTGGCCAGTTCGGGGCCGATCACGCGTGAACCCAGCGTGACGATCTGGGCGTTGTTGCTGCGGCTGGCCCGCTCGGCCGAATAGGTGTCGTGAGCCTGTGCCGCCCGGATCCCCGCCACCTTGTTGGCCGAGATCGCCATGCCGATGCCGGTTCCGCACAACAGTACCCCGCGTTCGTGCCGCCCC
>NZ_JBFUIU010000304.1:0-10307 GCF_056401695.1 Variovorax sp. P4_D9 | reverse complement strand
CCGTACATCTCGCCGATCATGCTGGGCTCGATGCACGAGGCCGAGACGCTGATGCAGCAGCGCAAGGTCGACGGCATCGTGCGCGTGCCCGGCGACTTCTCGCGCCGGCTCGCGGCCGGCGACGCCACCATCCAGGTGATCGTGCACGGCGCCGATGCGAACAAGGCCGGCATCGTGCTGCGCTATGCGAGCGGCGCCCTGGCGCAGAACGCCCTGCGGCTGGCCGACCGCGGCGCAGGCGCGGGGCCCGGTGTGGGCGCGGTCACCATCGAGCAGCGGCTGTGGTTCAACGCCGCCAACACCAGCACCTGGTACCTCGTGCCGGGGCTGATCGTGCTCATCATGACGCTGGTCGGCGCCTTCCTCACCGCGCTCGTGATGGCGCGCGAATGGGAGCGCGGCACGCTGGAGGCGCTGTTCGTCACGCCCGTGCGTCCGGTGGAAATCCTGCTGGCGAAGATCATTCCCTACTTCGGCATCGGCATGGTCGGCCTGCTGCTGTGCCTGGTCGCCGCGCGCTTCCTGTTCGAGGTGCCGATGCATGGCTCGCTCATCGCGATCGTCGTCAGCGCGATGCTCTATCTGCTGGTCGCGGTGGCCGTGGGCCTGGTCATCTCCTCCGTCACGCGCAATCAGTTCCTCGCCAGCCAGGTGGCACTGATTTCGAGCTTCCTGCCGTCGCTGATGCTGTCGGGCTTCCTGTTCGACCTGCGCAATGTGCCGACCGTCGTTCGCATCGTGGGCCACGCGCTGCCGGCGACCTACTTCATGGAGCTGGTCCGCACGCTGTTCCTCGCGGGCAACGTGTGGTCGCTGATCTTAAGGAACTGCGCGATCCTGATCGCCTACGCCGTGGTGCTGCTCGGCGTCGCACGCTTCGTCACGCGCAAGAAGCTGGATTGAGGATCATGAACGGTTCATTCATCGACTTCGTGCGGCGCGTCGCCCACCTGTGCCGCAAGGAGCTGCTGGCGATCCTCAAGGACCCGTCGAGCCGTGTCATCCTGGTCGTGCCGGCGCTGATGCAGAGCCTGCTCTTCGGCTATGCCGCCACCTACGACCTGAGCCGCGTCGACTACGCGCTGCTCGACCAGAGCCACAGCGGCGCCTCGACCGCGCTGATCGCCAAGCTCGACGGCACCGGTGTCTTCCGCCGCGCGGCGACGCTCACGTCGCCCGACCAGATCGCGCCCATCGTGAACGCGCAGGACGCGCTGGTCGTGATCCAGATCGGGCCGCAGTTCGCGCAGCAGCTCAACGCGGGCGAGGCCGCGCCGATCCAGGTCGTCATCGATGCACGCAACTCCAACACCGCGGGCTCGGCGGCGGGTTTCGTCGCTTCGGTCGTGGCCAGCTTCAACGACGAATGGCGCCAGCGGCACGGCGGGCTCCAGGCATCGGTGGCGATCGAATCGCGCGCCTGGTTCAACCCCAACCTCGAGACCCGCTGGAACTTCATGCCCGGCATGATCGCCGCGCTCAGCATGATCCAGACCCTGCTGCTTACTGCGCTCTCGGTTGCGCGCGAGCGCGAGCAAGGCACCTTCGACCAGTTGCTCGTCACGCCGCTGTCGCCCACCGAGATCATGATCGGCAAGGCCATTCCGCCGGTGCTGATCGGGCTCGTGCAGTCGACCCTCGTGCTGCTTATCACGCTTCTGTGGTTCCGGGTGCCGATGGCGGGATCGTTCGTCACGCTCTACATCGGACTGTCGTTCTTCACGATCGCGAGCGTGGGCGTCGGGCTGTCGATCTCGGCCGTCTCGGCCAACATGCAGCAGGCCATGCTCTACACATTCGTGCTGATCATGCCGATGATGCTGCTGTCGGGTCTGACCACGCCGGTGAGCAACATGCCGCGCGTGCTGCAGATTGCGACGCTGGCCAACCCGCTGCGCTTTGCCATCGACCTCGTGCAGCGCGTGTACCTCGAGGGCGTGGGGCTGCTCGCCGTTTGGCACAACCTCATTCCGCTTGTCATCATCGCGGCCATCACGCTGCCGCTGGCCGCCTGGCTGTTCCGTCATCGCCTGGTCTGAAACCCTTCCTTCCAAGGACACCGACATGAAAACCTCCTTTCGCTCTCTGCATCGCCTGGCWTGGGTGGCGGCGCTGGCGCTGGCCGGCTGCGCGGTGGGGCCCGATTTCAAGCCCGAAACGCCGGCGGCGCCGGCGAGCTTCTCGGACTGGCACGGCGGCTCGCCGGAGCTGATCCCGCCGCAGGAACGCGAGCGTGCAAGCGCRGCGGCGCCGGCCGGCTGGACGATGTTCGGCGACCCGGTCCTCGATGCGCTGGAGGCGCAGGCACTGGCCGCGAGCCCCGACCTGCAGACCGCGGCACTTCGCTTCGCGCAGAGCCGCACGCAACTGCGGGTCGTCCAGTCGCAGCAACTTCCGCAAGTCGGCGCCAGGGCCGGCGCGCGGCGCGCGCGGCAAAGCGAGAACGGCGATCCCACGCGACTGATCGATGCCCTGAACCCGCTGAACCGCAGGCAGCTGATCCAGACGCTGAGCGATCCGCACGACCTGTACGAGGCCGGCTTCGACGCTACTTGGGAGATCGACCTGTGGGGCCGCGTGCGGCGCGCGATCGAGGCTGCCGACGCCAACGTCTCGGCCTCGCAGGCGCTGCTGGCGCAGGTGCAGCTCAGCGTGCAGGCCGAGCTCGCGCGCCACTACTTCGCGCTGCGTGCAGTTCAGCACCAGATCCGCATCGCACGCTCCGACATCGCCGCTGCGGATGAAACGCTGGAGCTGGTCAAGGCGCGTGCCGACGGCGGTCTCAGCACCGATCTCGACGTCACGCGGCAGCGGGCCCAGGCGGCCGATCTGCGCGCCCGCCTGCCCCAGCTGCTGGCGCAGGAGGCGGCGGCCGTGAACCAGATCACGCTGCTGCTCGGCGAGCGGCCCGGCGC
Organism: Variovorax sp. P4_D9; assembly: GCF_056401695.1. Taxonomy (NCBI): domain Bacteria; kingdom Pseudomonadati; phylum Pseudomonadota; class Betaproteobacteria; order Burkholderiales; family Comamonadaceae; genus Variovorax; species Variovorax sp. P4_D9. The sequence goes on along the minus strand of NZ_JBFUIU010000304.1, from coordinate 7,392 downwards.
GCTGCGGGCGGAGCTCGCGGACCGGCCCGACGCGACCGAACGCGCCTTGCCCGATCTCTCGCTGGGCCTGCCCTCGGAGCTGGCGCTGCGCCGCCCCGACATCCAGTTCGCCCAGGCGCAGCTTCATGCAGCCACGGCGAACATCGGCGTCGCCGTGGCGGACCTCTATCCGCGCATCACGATCGGCGCCAGCTTCGGCTTCGAATCGGTCGACGCCAGCACCTTCGGCGATTGGGGCAGCCGCCAATGGTTCGTCGGACCGAGCCTGCAACTGCCGGTCTTCGATGGCGGACGCCGGCGCGCCACCGTGACCCTGAGCGAGTTGCAGCAGCAGGAGGCCGCCGTCGCCTACCATCAGACCGTGCTGAAGGCCTGGCACGAGATCGACGATGCATTGAGCGCCTATTCGGCCGAACGGCTGCGCAACGTGCAGCTGGCCGAGCGCGAGCGCAGCAGCCGCGACGCGCTGCAGCTGGCCCAGGTGCGCTACGCGCACGGCCTGACCGACTTCCTGGTGCAGCTCGATGCCCAGCGCACCTGGCTGCAGGCCCAGCGCGACTACACCGAGAGCACCAGCCGCCTGGCGCTGGGCCTGGTCGCGGTGTCGAAGGCGCTGGGCGGCGCCGGAGAGCTGCCGGCGAAGTCCTGAAGCCGCGCGCGTCCCTCGACACTTTGAATCGAGACCGACCCGCTCGCCTCAGTACACTGATTCCGATGAGCCCCTCCCCTCCACCGCATGGCGTGCCAGAGCGCCTTGTTGCCTATTTCTGGAGTGGCGATGCTATCCGGAGCCGAAGCGTCAGCGATGTCGTGCTGACCGGCACGGTCGACGTGCCCGAGCCCCCTGCACGCCTGCAAGCAGACTGGGAAAGGGAGATATCGTTGCGCCTGGGGCTGGAACCCGGAGACGTCGAGCCACTGCCCCTGGCGCGAGCGCGCGCGCGCTGGCCGGACTACAGGCACTGCGTGCAGGCGGCGGCCGACTGGACGCGCAGGCTTGGCCTGCATGAGGTGCTCGACTCGAGTGAGGTCGCCCTCATGGCCTGCCGCGGCGCGAAGTACCACCATGACGCCGCCCACTATGGCGGGGCGGCATTCTGCAATCTCTTCCTGAGCGAGGACAGGGGCCTGGACCTGCATTTTCCTTCTACGGGTCATCGAATTCCCCTGGCCCGGGGCACGGCCGTGATATTCGACACGGGACAGCCTCACGCCGTCATTCAGCGATGCAGCAGCGGCTTCGACGCAGCCGATTTCGCACCCGGCCAGGATTGCACCCAACTGTTCCTGAGCTGGGAGCTTCCGATCGAGGATGCCCATGTGGGACGCGTACTTCGGGTCGCTTTCGACATCGACCCCGCCACCTCGTCGACCCTGGACGAAGAGCAAGTCCGGCTGAACGGCGCACGGGCCATCGTCTGTCCGGATTCGGGTCGATGGCGCAGGGCCGACGCTTGCACAGTCCCCGGTTCTTGACATTCCGAAGGCTGCCCAGAACACTGACTCCCTGTCCCCGTCCGTTGCAGATCCTCATGACTCCCGAAGCCGTGTTGCAGGCATTTGACCAAGCGGTGCTGTGGCCGCGCGACCGCTCATCCGGCGTGCAATCCGACATAGCCATGGCGTACCAGCAAGCACTGAAGCTGCGAGCGTTGCGAATCAAGCGCGRCGAGYGCCCCCTCGGCTACAAGTCGACAACCAAGGCATAGCCACTCGCGCGGGCAGCTTCGAACAAAAACATTGAACTTCGGGCTCGAATGCTCGTTCCATGAGCACCGTAGTGGAGCCCAAGCAGCATGCGGCTCCGACGAGTTGCTCAGGCAGTTATCCACAGAGTCATGCACCGCCCGAGGGGAAAACAGGGACTTGACTTTCGCATTTTGGTGCAGTGCACAACGCCGATTCCTCATTGGCAGCGGCACGCTTTGCGTGCGTCGGGGCTCTGCACTGCAGCACGCCAAGTTGGTGCGTCGCCTGTCATCTTTTCCACAGCCAGATGCGAGCGGTGACTCACCGGCCCCGCGGCGTCCCCTCAGCCTTTGGGCGAGTCGATCAGCTGACGGATCGAGTCAGACATCCCCGGGGTCGCAGGGTCCCAACTGGGGCGTGGTCCGACCAGGATGCCACCGTCGACCACGATATGGGTTCCTGTGATGAACGCCGCGTCCTCACTGGCCAGAAAGGCCACCGCGCCGGCAATGTCCTCGGGCCTTCCGCCCCGGGCGACCGGCTGAGCCCGCTCCGCGAATCCGGCGATCATGTCGTTGACCTGATCCTTCAACGGGTCTGGAACTTCCATGGACGCGGCGAAGATATTCGTCTTGATGAAGCCAGGGCAGATTGCGTTCACGCGGATCCGGTGTCTGGCGAGGTCCGCAGCCGCGAGCCTGGACAGGTGCAGCACCCCTGCCTTGGCCACCGAATAGGCGGTCGGCGCCATGCCGGCCGACAGTGCCGCCACGCTGGCGGTGTTGACGATCGATCCGCCGCCGCGGGCGACTATGTGCGGCACGGCATGACGGATCCCCATGGCCACGGAGCGCAGCAAGAGGCTCATCGTGTGGTCCCAGCCGCTGGCGTCTATCTCGTCGATTCTCTCCCTGGCGCCGCCGGCGCCCGCGTTGTTGAAAAGAATGTCGATGCCACCAAATGCGGCCTTCCGACTGTCTCGACAGTGCCTCACCGCCGTCCGCGTCGATGTCTGCCGCGATGACCAACGCGCCCTCTGCAGCCAAGCGAAGCGCACTCGCTTTGCCGATGCCCGAGGACGCGCCCGTGACGACTGCTGTCTTTCCGTCGAATCTCATCTTGGATGCCCGGTCGAGCCCATTGGGGGGAGGAGCGTGAAGTAGCCATCTGCTTTTGTCAACCGGCCCATCGTCCCGATCCGGACATCATCCGGCGAAACAACTATCACATCATGCGATACTTGCTACATGAATGACTGGTTGGTCCTCACCGCATCGCTTCCGACGTCTCCCAGCGGCCTGCGGGTTCGCATCTGGCGCTCGCTCAAGGCGACGGGCAGCGCAACCCTGAGGGACGGCGTCTACATCCTTCCCTCGACCGCAGCGTCGGCAGACGACCTGTGGGCCATCGAAAAAGCCATCCAGGACGGCGGCGCCGAAGCTCACATGCTGGTCCTCAAGGCCCGCGACGAAGCGCAGGAGAAGACCTTCCTCGCCCTGTTCGACCGGTCCGAGCAATACGCCGACTTTGCACAAGCGCTGAAGGAGACCTGGCACACGCTCAAGTCCGCTGACGAAGCAGACCTGCGCAAGTCACTGCGCGGCCTCGACCAACAGCTCAGGGCCATCCAGGCGACGGACTTCTTCCCGGGCAAGAGCGCCGCAAGGACGGCAGCCGGACTGGAGACTCTGCGGACGGAGATTGAACGCAAGCTCTCCCCTGGCGAGCCGATGGCCGCCTCGGGAACGATCGAAAGACTTTCACCTGAGGCCTTCCAGGGCAAGACGTGGGCCACGCGCAAGCGTCCCTGGGTGGACCGGCTCGCAACGGGCTGGTTGATTCAGCGCTTCGTCGATTCCTCCCCGCGCTTTGTCTGGCTGGCGGACCCTGGCAAGTGCCCGAAAGGCGCTCTTGGCTTCGACTTCGACGGCGCGACCTTCACGCACGTCGGCGACAAGGTCAGCTTCGAGGTCGTGGCGCAGACCTTCGGCCTTGAAGACGACCCGGGCATCCGCCGTCTCGGAGAACTCGTGCATTACATCGATGTCGGCGGGATTCCCGTCGACGAGGCGACCGGCGTCGAAACCATGGTGCGCGGCCTCCAGGCACAGCACGGCAAGGACGACGCGCTGCTTGCCGCTTCGTTTGTCCTCTTCGACACGCTCTACGCCGCTCTGAAGGCACACCAATGACCACCAATAGCATCACCGCAGCACCCGAGCGGCTAAGCTTTGGCAAGGCTTTCGTCTACTGGCTCAAGCTGGGCTTCATCAGCTTCGGAGGGCCGGCCGGGCAGATCGCGATCATGCATGAGGACCTGGTCGAGCGGCGCCGCTGGATCTCCGAGAGCCGCTTCCTGCATGCGCTGAACTACTGCATGCTGCTGCCCGGTCCCGAGGCGCAGCAGTTGGCGACCTACATCGGGTGGCTGATGCACCGCACTTGGGGCGGCATCGTCGCCGGCGTGCTGTTCGTGCTGCCCTCGCTGTTCATCCTCATCGGCCTGTCGTGGGTCTACATGGCTTATGGCAACGTGCCGGTCATCGCCGGCGTGTTCTATGGCATCAAGCCCGCCGTCACTGCCCTGGTGGTGCATGCGGCCTGGCGCGTGGGCTCCCGGACTTTGAAGAACGCGTGGCTGTGGGGCATCGCGGTGGCGGCCTTCCTGGCCATCTTCGCGCTGCAATTGCCGTTCCCGCTGATCGTGCTGGCCGCGGGCGTCATCGGCTATGCCGGAGGCCGCGTCGCGCCGGCGAAGTTCACGACAGCCGGCGGGCACGGCCACGCGAGCACCTCGCTCGGCCCGGCGCTCATCGACGACCACACACCGACGCCCGAGCATGCGTTGTTCACATGGCGGCGCTTCGGCCGCGTGCTGGCCGTCTGCCTCGCGCTCTGGTTCGCCGCCATCGGGACCTTGACCGCGCTCTTCGGCTGGGACGCCGTGCTGACGCAGATGGCGTGGTTCTTCACAAAGGCCGCGCTGATGACCTTCGGCGGTGCCTATGCGGTGCTGCCCTATGTGTTCCAGGGCGCGGTCGAGCATCACCAGTGGCTGAGCGCGCCGCAGATGATCGATGGACTGGCGCTCGGCGAGACGACACCCGGCCCGTTGATCATGGTGGTGTCCTTCGTCGGCTTCCTGGGCGGCTGGAGCAAGGCCATCTTCGGTCCGGACGCGCTCTTCGTGGCGGGCGCGGTGGCCGCCACGGTGGTGACCTTCTTCACTTTCCTGCCTTCGTTCTTYTTCATCCTGCTGGGTGCGCCCTTCATCGAGTCGACCCACGGCAATCTCAGGTTCACGGCCCCGCTGACCGGCATCACCGCCGCCGTGGTGGGCGTCATCGTGAACCTCGCCGTCTTCTTCGCCTACCACGTGCTCTGGCCACGAGGGCTTTCCGGCCCCTTCGAGTGGCCCTCGGCGCTGATCGGCCTGGCGGCGGCGGTGGCCTTGTTCCGGTTCAAGGTTGGCGTCATCCCGGTGGTCCTGGCCTCCGGCCTGGCTGGGTTGGCGCTGACGTTTCTGCGGCCCCTGCTTGCATGAGAGGTAGAACCGAAAGGAGCAACATCATGAAATGGGTGACTCGTGAGCGGCCCAAGATCGACCGCATTGCATGTCCGTGGCTCATCGCGCGCTTCATCGACGACGCACCGCGGTTCCTTTACGTCCCGGCCGATCAGGTCCTGACGACGGCTGAGAGGGAAGACGCCGTGCCGTACGACATCCCGGGAGTCGAGATGACGCACGTTGGAGACCATTGCAGCTTCGACGCATTCCTCGAGAAATACCACCTGCGAGATCCTGCCTTGCAGCAGTTGGCGGTCATCGTGCGAGGCGCAGACACCTCTAGACTCGAACTGACTCCGCAGTCGGCCGGCCTGTATGCGCTATCGCTCGGTCTGTCGCACAACTTCAGCGACGACCATGAGATGCTCAAGCACGGAATGGTGATGTACGACGCGCTCTATGCCTGGTGCAAGAGCTGCCAGGGGGAGGCTCACAACTGGCCACCGAAGATGTGATCTTCCGGGGCTGAGGACGATCGACGCCTCAGTCCACGTGGATGTTGCGCGCCTTGACCAGCGCGTTCACCCGGGCGCTCTCTTCCTGCACGAACTTCGCGAATGATTCGGGCGAAGTGCCGGCCGGCACGAGTCCAAGCTGCAGCAGCTTCTCGTTGACCTTGGGGTCGTTCACGGCCGCCCCGACTGCCTTGCCGAGTTTCTGCACGATGTCCTGCGGCGAGCCCTTGGGCAGGAACACGCCGTTCCACTCCACCACGTTGTAGCCCGGCAGGCCCGATTCGGCGAGAGTCGGCGTGTCGGGCAAGCTGGGTACGCGCTTGGCGGAACTCACGGCCAGCGCACGCAGCTTGCCGGACTTGTCGTAGCTCGAGGTTGACGCGACGTTGCCGAAATAGGTCGACACCTGCTGGCCCATCACATCGGTCAGCGCTGGCGCGCCGCCCTTGTAGGGCACGCATGTTGATCTTGGCCTGCTCGTTGAGGCGGTGATGATCTGCTGGCCGAGCGCGACGCTCATCTGCTGCGCCACGATGCGCGCCGTAATGTCGGCGCCGCCGCCTGCCGCATACGGAACCACCATGCGGATGGGCTTGTCGGGCCAGGCGGCAGCGGCCAGCAACGGAGCGCAGGCCGCGAGGGCCACGACGGACTTCAGGAGATGTTTTTTAAGGGGCATGTCTCGGTCTTGTGTTTCAGGACAACTGGTAGAGCTCCGTCGGGTCTCGACCAGCACGCGGTGCCTTGTGGCTTCGTCGGGAACCCACCGAGCCAGGACGTCGAACAACGCAACGTCGTCCGGCTTTCGCATCGGTTCGGTCGAATGCGGCCAATCGCTGCCCCAGACCAGGCGCTCGGGCGCTTGATGGACCCAGCGTTGGGCGATCGTGTCGGTATCGGCATAGCCGCCTGCGGCGCCGACCGTCGAATCCATATAGGCGCCCGACAGCTTGATCCATGTGCGCCCGTTCTCGAGCAGCCGGCTCACGATGGCGAATGCCGGGTGCGCCTGCGGATCAGGCTGTGGCAAGCGGGCCAGATGGTCGAACACCACCGCGCCGGGCAGGCGTGCCAGCAGTGGCGCGTGCTCGGCAATCTGATCGGCGCTCCAGTGCAGTTGCACATGCCAACCCAGCGCATGCACGCGCTGCGCCAGCCCTTCGACCATCGTGAAATCGGTGGCGGCGTTGGTGGCCGTGTAAAGGGTGAACCGGATGCCCCGGATGTCGCCGGCATGCAGGCGCGCGAGTTCGTCGTCCGTCACGTCGGGCCGGACCACCGCGATGCCGCGGGCGCGCTGCAGGCCAAGCGACGCGATTGCCGCGAGCGTGACCGTGTTGTCGGTGCCGTGAGCGCGCGGCTGCACGATTAGGGTGCGTGGCGTGCCGAGCCGTTGCTGCAGCAGGCGGTAGTCGTCGACGGTTGCATGGTCGACAACGGCATCGGGTGCGCCGAAGGTGGTGAAGCGGCGGTCGTAGATGTGCGTATGCGCGTCGCAGGCGCCAACGGCGCCTCGGTGCGGGGCGCCCCGCCGCCGCTGCTGTTCGGGCAGTCGACTTGCCAGCTCATCGAGCGTCCGCGTCGCAGCCTTGCTTCTGCGATGCGATTACCAGCGAGGTGTGCTGCCCCAGCGTCGGGGCCGCAAAAGGCAGCGGCCCGGGCGTGCGATCGAACTTGATC
>NZ_JBFUIU010000303.1:0-10310 GCF_056401695.1 Variovorax sp. P4_D9 | reverse complement strand
GTGTTGCCCTGCGCGCTCTGGTATTCGTACTTGAGGTTCTTGCCGGCTTCGAAACCGGCCGACTTCAGCTCGTCCCTGACGCCGTCGCGCACGGCGTCGAGCGCCTTGTGCTCGACGATCGCTGTGACCGCGACCGACTTCTCGGCAGCAAAACTGGGCGTGGCCGCGGCTGCGGCGACGGCGGCAGCGATCAGGGCCAGGGAGGAACGCAGGAAAGAATGTTGCACGTTGAGGTCCTTGTGAGAAATAGTCGGCGTGGTTCAATTTAGAAAACTGCCTCGACCGGAAACCTGTTTGGTCACCGTCCGGGAGCCGCCTTCCAGGAAGAGAAGTGTGAACTTCCGCACGGACAATCTGTTTTCATCGGGAGTTGGGGCGAACCCTCAGGCAAGCAACATAATTTCTCGTTCAGGACAAAAAAGGAGACAATCTTGTACGAACCCGATTTCGACCGTACCGACCGCAAAATCCTGGCCTTCCTGCAGGAGCACGGGCGCGCGTCCAACCTGGAGCTCGCCGAGGCTGCGGGCCTGTCGCCCGCCCAATGCCATCGCCGCCACCGTCGGCTGGAAGAAGCGGGATTCATCGCGCGCTATGAGACGCGCCTGGCCCCAGCGCGGCTTGACCTGCATGTGGTGGCCTTCATCCTCGTGGCCATGGAAAAGGGGCATATCCGCGACCTGTCGAAATTCACCGACGTGGTCATCGACATGCCGGAGGTGCTCGAGTGCTACTCGATCACCGGCGACTACGACTTCGTCATGAAGGTCATCGCGCGCGACCTCAAGGGGCTGTCGCGGTTCCTGATCGACAAGCTGATGCGGCTGCCGGGCGTCGACGGCGTGCGTTCCAGCGTCTGCCTGGACGAATTCAAGTGCACCAGTGCCCTGCCGCTACCTGAATGACGGCGACGCCCCCGCGATCAGCGCGCTCGGAGCACAATACTCAACGCCATGACAGGCGATTTTTTCGCATGCGAAGCAAGCGAAGGCCCGGTGCTCCCGGATCGCTCTGGTCAACTATTGCAACTGGTGCGCAACCTGGCCGACGAGTTGCATCGCGGTCCGCGACAAGCCTCGGCCTTGACCATTACGTGGGGCTCGCCGACGCGGCGCTCACGATGAAGGACCTGCAGCTGCTCTACAGGCTACGATCGCAGCACCCGTTGACCAGGCCAGAGATGGTTCGAGGGCTGGCGCAATGGCGCGGCGCCAGGCGCAACGATGTCGTCCGCTAGAGCCCGCGATTTTTGCTGCAGCCCAGTCTTCGAGATAGCGCGACATTGCTTGTCGCGATACTTCTTGATCGCCCGAGGCTCGGCCGCGAACTCACCCGCGCTCGAGTGCTTCGAGGAAGCGTCGCGTGAACAGGCGCGACAGCACGCGCAGGGACAGAAGAATCCGTAGAGGCGCTGCTGCGCACTCGGCAAGGTCCTGAAGGCCGAGTCGGTGAAGCTGACATCGTTGTGAGAGTCGGTCATTCCAGCGCGTTTAGCATCTCGTGCGCCTGACGCCCGAGATGCCAGCGCTCATAGGCGTCGCTGCCGAGCTGCGCGGAGAGTTCCGCGGCGCACGCCTGTAGCAGCTCGACCTGGCGGCGGCGGGGCGGGTTGGGAATGTTCTGGATCGATCCGATGATCGATAGCGCCCCGGCAAGGGCATCGCCATTGCGAAAGATGGGTGCGGCAACGGTGTTCACTCCCAGCATCACCTCGTTGTCGCAGACTTCGTAGAACTTCGCCTGGATCAGACGCATACGCTGGCGGATGACCGCAGGGTCGATCATGGACTCCGGCGTCTCGGCCACCAGCGGGCCGGCCAACAACTGTTCTTGCAGCGCCGGCGGAGAAAAGGCCAGCGTCAGTCGTCCCAGCGCCGAGCAGTGCGGCAGCGGCCGATTGCCCGGCTTCACGCTGATGCAAATGCGTGCATAGACGTTGTCCATGCTGGCGATAACCATCGGCCGCCCGTTGATGGGCACCGCCAGCACCGCGGTTTCCTTCAATTCGTCGCGCACCCGCAGCAGGTAGGGCTCCGCACGGCTGCGCAGGTCGAACTGCGTGCCGGCGGCCTCGCCTAGCTGGAACACGCGCCAGCCGAGACGATAGCGCTCGGTGGCCTGGTCTTGTTCGATCAGGCCCATCTCGCGCAGCGTGGACAGATGCCGGTGAACGCGCGGCTTGGTCTCGCCCAGCGCGTCGGCCAGTTCTGTTACGCCCATGGCGCGCTGGCCCAGGGCCAGTTCGTCAAGGATGCGGACCGCCACCTTGACGGCCTCGACCGAGTTGACTTTCTTGTCACCCGGCACAGGCACGGGTTCAGCGGCGGAAAAGGTTTGCATCGATCGCGAATTCTGCGTCATCGGGGGTTCTTTCAGGAGTGGCACCTCCATGGGGCATTCTTGCACCAATTGAGATTTCTAGTTTCGTCTAGCGTTACAAAATCTTGGTTGATATTTTCTACGATATCCAATATCGTCTGGCGTAACGACACGGCCGCGGGCCAATTTTCTCTAAACCGAAAGACTTACTTATGAAAAACGTGCATCGCCGCCTAGTTCTGTCGACCGTCCTGCTGGCTTGTGCGATAGGCGCTAACGCCCAGACGCCGCCCGCCAAGACTCCTTTGAAGTTCGGCTTGGCCATGCCGCTGACCGGATCGCAAGCGCTCTTCGGCGCCGACCAGGCCAAGGCGGCCCAGTGGGCCGTGGAGGACATCAATGCCAAGGGCGGCATCGACGGCCACCCGCTGGAAATGGTGCTGCTCGATACGCAGGCCGATCCGCGCCTGGGCATCAACGCCGTCAACCGGTTGATCAACGTCGACAAGGTGCCGGTGTTCGTGACGGCGTGGAGCGCGGTGGTCAAGTCTGTGGCCCCGATTGCCAACCGCAGCAAGGTGCTCGAGCTGAGGCGGTGTTGAGCTTGGACATGTCGCTCGTGGCCATGAAGGCCGCGATCAGGGGGATGGCCTGCTGCTTGGCAGACAGCGTGTCGGACGCGGGTTCTGTGCTGGTCATGGCTTGTGGCGCCTCAGTGTTCTGCGCGGCGTGGCTCGGCGCAAACGCCAGGCCGAAGATCACGGCCAACGCGGCGGCGAGCGCGCCGACGTCGCGATACCTAGCGGATGTTCCAAGGGTCATGGGTCCGTTGCTCCATTCATTGTTGGGCGGCTGCCCGCACGCATGCAGCTTCGAAAAGGACATGCTGTGGTCGCAAGGCAAAAGAGCCGGAGGGCGGCCTACCTTTGCTCTTCGTTGTTCTTGAATGGAATCGTACGGAAGATGGCCACTTCGATTAAGCCCATAATTCAGCATGCACTACTGAAATGAACTCATGAATATCGCGAACGTACGCACACGCAGCGCGAGGGCTAAGAGAGGCATTGCACCATCCCTCCCACCTACTCTCGATGTCGCAACGCCTCGATGACGACGGCTAGGGCACGTGACGATTGGCGCCGGCTCGGGTAGTAGAGGTAGTAGCCTTGGTAGGGAGCACACCAGTCGTCCAGCACACGGACCAGGCGTCCGACGGCGATGTGCTCCAACACCATGTCTTCTGGCACAAAGGCCAGCCCATAATCGGCCAAGGCCGCCCGGACGTTGGACGAACTATTGTTGAACACCCATTGCCCGCTCACGCGGAGTTTGACCTCCTGTCCCTCCCTGTCGAAGTCCCACGGCAGGAATCCGCCATGGGTCGGAAGCCATAGATTGATGCAGTTGTGCTGTGCAAGGTCATGGGGAGTCTCTGGCCTGGCTCGGCCGGCGAAGTATCCGGGCGAGCCGACGACGGCGATGCGCAAGTCGGGACTGATGCGAACGGCGATCATGTCCCTGGCCACCTGATTGCCCAGGCGCACACCCGCGTCGTAGCGCTGGGAAACGATGTCCGACATCGCGTAGTCCGCTGCGATCTCGATGTTGATGTCGGGATAGTCCCGCATGGCCTTGGACAGCTTGGGCCACAGCACACTGTTGGCTGCATGCTCTGCTGACGTGATGCGAATGGTCCCGACGGGTTTTTCGCGCAGTTCTTTCACGGCAGCCACCTCGGCGTCGATGTCCTCGAACCGCGGCGCCACGCTGTTGAACAGGCGCTCGCCCGCCTCGGTGGGCGCGATGCTGCGCGTGGTGCGCGTCAGCAGTCGGACGCCCAGGCGCGTCTCCAAGCTTCGAACGGCATGGCTCAGCGCGGAAGGGGAGACCCCCAGCAGCGCGGATGCCCGCGTGAAGCTACCTTCGCGCACGACATGCACGAAGGCGAGGACGTCGTTGAAAGTCTCCAGGGCCATGGATTCACTTCTCCGTCGGCGGATAGCGCAGCGCATCGATCAGCACCGCCATCGCGCGCGACAAATGCCGGCGGCTGGGGTAATAGAGGTGGTAACCCGGGAGCACCGGGCACCAGTCTTCGAGGACCGGCTTGAGCCGCCCCTTGACGATATCGGCCTGGGCCAGCTCCAGGGGCACATACCCGAGTCCAAAGCCAGCCAGCGCTGCCTGCAGGATCTGTCGGGTCCCATTGAAGACGAGTTGCCCCTCGACGCGTACCTTGATTTGATGCTTGCCCTTCTGGAGTCCCCAAGCGTAGAGGTCTCCATGGCTCATCAACCGCAGGTTGATGCACTCGTGATCGGCCAGGTCCTGCGGCTTCAGGGGCGCGGGTCGCTTCGCCAGGTAGGCGGGCGCGCCGACAATCGCCACGCGCACGTCAGGGCTGATGCGAGCGGCAGTCATGTCGCGGGCCACGTCGTCACCAAGCCGCACGCCCATGTCGTAGCGCTCCGCCACGATGTCAACGAAACGCGATTCTTCAGTGACCTCGACCTTGATCTGGGGGTGCTTGGGCAGCAGCTTGGCGAGCCGGGGCCAGAGCGCCGTCCGGGCAGCGTTTTCTGTCGCGGTGATGCGGATGGTCCCAGCGGGCTTATCACGCAGCTCGCCGACCGCCATCAGTTCCGCCTCGATCTCCTGGAATCGCGGCGCGATGTTGCGCATCAACCGCTCGCCCGCTTCGGTCGTGGAAACGCTGCGTGTGGTCCGGTCCAGCAAGCGCACGCCCATCTTGCTCTCGAGTGCACGGATCAGGTGACTCAGTGCGGATTGGGACACGCCGAGCCGCGCCGCTGCCCGCGTGAAGCTTTGCTCGCGCGCCACGGCAATGAATGCCAACAGGTCGTTGTAGCTGCCTTTGGGCATTGATGAGCTCACCTCACAAGAATATGCGGATTCTGCCATCTAGTCGCGCGCAGGGCTGATCGCTACATTGACATGTGAGCGATCCTGAGACGAACTCGGGGATCGTCTTCACAGGGAAAATCACTATGCAAAAGCGAAAAATTGGAAACAGCCATCTGGAAGTCTCGGCCCTCGGCCTGGGCTGCATGGGCTTGAGCCAGGGCTATGGGCCAGCCACAAACACTGGACAAGCTGTCGCTTTGATCCGTGCCGCATTCGATCGCGGTGTGACCTTCTTCGATACGGCCGAGGTCTACGGTCCATACCTGAACGAGGAAGTCGTAGGCGAGGCGCTTGCCCCGGTGCGCGACCGGGTGGTGATCGCCACCAAGTTCGGCTTCACGTTCGGCGACGACAACCAGCAGCAGATACTCAACAGCCGGCCCGAGCACATCCGCTGGGCGGTCGAAGGCTCGCTCAGGCGTTTGAAGACCGATGTGATCGACCTGCTCTACCAGCATCGGGTCGATCCCGACGTGCCGATCGAGGATGTGGCCGGCACCGTCAAGGACCTGATTGCAGAAGGCAAGGTCAAGCACTTCGGCCTGTCCGAGGCCGGTTCCCAGACGATCCGACGCGCACATGCGGTACAGCCCGTCGCCGCGCTGCAGAGCGAGTATTCGTTGTGGTGGCGCGAACCCGAGACCGAGATCCTGCCGATGCTCGAAGAGCTCGGCATCGGCTTCGTGCCCTTCAGCCCGCTGGGCAAGGGCTTTCTAACGGGCGCGATCAAGGACGGCGCGACCTTCGGGAGCGACGACTTCCGCAGCAAGGTACCGCGGTTCTCGCCAGAGGCGATTCGGGCGAACCAGGCGCTGGTGGATGTCCTCGGTCAGATCGCCAAGGACAAGGGCGTCACCCCCGCGCAGATCGCGCTCGCGTGGCTGCTGGCGCAAAAGCCGTGGATCGTGCCGATCCCCGGTACGACAAAGCTGCACCGGCTCGAGGAGAACCTGGAAGCGGTATCGGTGGAACTCTCGCCCACCGATCTCGACAAGATCGCTCAGGCCCTGGCGGACGTCAGGGTTCAAGGCGCCCGCTATCCTGCCGCGCTGCAGGCTCGCGTCGGCCGATGACTCCAGGACGATGCCGATGACGTCTGATCACAATGCGACCCGACGCAAGGTGATGACGGCGCTCGTCGCGCTTCCTCCGGGTGGCATGGCAGTGGCAATCGCCCAGGGGGGCACTGTGCGACCCGGCACAGCGGGCGGTGCGCGAACGCTGGTGGCCTACTTCTCCCGGTCGGGCAACACGCGTGTCGTCGCGGGCCTGATCCATCGCGCACGCGGAACGGCCCTGTTCGAGATCCGCCCCGCCACGCCTTATCCCGAAGACTATCTGCAGACGGTGGCACAAGCCCGCAAGGAAAGCGACAGCGGTTATGTGCCCGCCTTGGACGCCAGGGTGTCCGCCATGGCGGACTACGACACGGTGTTTCTGGGCTTCCCGATTTGGGGCGAGACCGCGCCGCCTGTGATCCTGTCCTTTCTGTCCGCGCACGACCTGTCCGGCAAGATCCTGATCCCGTTCGTCACCCACGGCGGCTACGGGCTCGGCAACAGCCAGTCCGTTCTTGCCACTCGTGCATCCAAGGCGCGATTGCTCAAGGGCTTCGTCATGGAGATGGATCAGGAGCGGCGAACGATGGAGCGCGTGACGAGCTGGCTGAGCGGTGTGTCCTCGCGCAAGGGCTAGCCAAGCGCTCGTTCACTGTCATTTACGGAAGCCAACTCGGTTCTTTCAAATCATCGCTTCAACGCCCACCATGCAACAAGTCACTTTGAACAACGGCGTCGTGATGCCGATCCTCGGCTACGGCGTCTTCCAGATCCCCGATGCGCAGGAATGCGAGCGCTGCGTCTCCGAGGCCATCGGCGTCGGCTACCGGCTGATCGACACGGCGGCTTCTTACCTCAACGAAGAAGCGGTGGGCAGAGGCATCAAGAACGCAGGCGTGCCGCGCGCCGACCTTTTCGTGACCACGAAGCTGTGGGTGCAGGACACCGGCTACGAACGTACGACGCAAGCCATCGACAAATCACTGCGCCGCCTGAATTTGGACTATGTGGATCTGTATCTGATCCACCAGCCCTTTGGCGACGTGCACGGATCGTGGCGGGCTATGGAGGCTGCGCTGAAGGCGGGCAAGGTGCGCGCCATCGGCGTCAGCAACTTCCATCCCGACAGACTGATGGACATCATTGGCTTCAATGACGTCGTCCCGGCCGTCAATCAGGTGGAAGTCAACCCATTCCACCAGCAAGAGGAAAGCGTCGCCTTCATGCGCGAGAACGGCGTGCAGGCCGAGGCCTGGGCCCCTTTCGCCGAGGGCCGCAATAACCTATTCCAGAACGAGGTTCTGGTGGACATCGCCCGCAAGCACGGCCGTTCGATTGGTCAGGTCGTGTTGCGCTGGGTGGTGCAGCGCGGCATCGTCGCTCTGGCCAAGTCGGTCCGCAAGGAGCGGATGGAGGAAAACCTGAACATCCTGGATTTCGATCTGGAGCCGTCCGATATGGAGCGGATCGCGACGCTGGAGACGGGCCAGAGCAGCTTCTTTTCGCATCGGGACCCGGCCAGGGTCAAGTGGATGAGCGAGCGTCGGCTCGACATCTGACGGCATGGCGACGAGGCATTGGCCTTCCGCAACTTGGAGGTTGGCCGGCGGCGTGCTGCCGGCGCTCCTCGCGTCGCCATCCAGCGAAGCCGGTGAAGCCAGTCCAGCTTCGGCCGGCAAGACGGCGGTTCATGTCGCTCCGGCGCGCAGCGTCCAGTCCCGGTATCCCCATCTGCGTCCGGACGGTCACCTCGGTGATCTGCTGGACCATCCTGCCTTCCAGGGCTTCAGCCATCGGATGCTGCCGTGGGATGGCCGGGACTACGACAAGGCCATGCCACTGAAGGACATCGGTCAACTCCTGCCGTACCACAGCCATATGGAGTCCGGTGTCATGGTCGCTGCACTCAATCGCATGGTGGACGACGCCAGCGCCGGCCATGTCGTGTTCCACGACTTCCATAGCGAGGAAGAGAAGCGCGCGAACCCGTCGCTCAAGCACACCGGACTGTTCTTCTTTCGGGGCCGACCCGGCGCACCTTTCGCCGTTGTCGCGCCGGGCGGCGGGTTCTCGTATGTGGGCTCGGTGCATGAAGGCTTCCCCTATGCCCAGCAGATCAGCGAGCGCGGCTTCAACGTCTTCGTGCTGAAGTACCGGGCGGGCCAAGGCGGCAGGGTAGCCACCGAAGATCTGGCCGCAGCGCTTTCATACATCTTCCATAACGCCCGCGCGATGCAGGTCGGCACGGACGGTTACTCGCTGTGGGGCAGTTCCGCAGGGGCGCGGATGGCGGCGGCAATCGGCTCGTACGGCACGGCCGTCTTTGGCAGCGCACCGCTGCCGAAACCCTCTGTGGTGGTCATGGCATACACCGCCCATTCGGAAGTCACCGCATCCGAGCCACCGACCTTCGCCGTCGTGGGCGACCGAGACGGCATTGCGCCGCCTGCCGCGATGGCGTCGCGCATTGCCGCGCTTCGACGCATCGGCACCCCGGTCGAATACCACAAGTATCCGGAAGTCGGCCACGGATTCGGCACAGGACAGGGCACCAGCGCACAGGGCTGGATTGACCAGGCCATCCGCTTCTGGGAGAAGCAACTCAAGAAAGCGCCATGAACCGACCGAAGAAGCAAGTCGCACGCCTCAGCGCACTGGCCGCATTGGCCGTCGGCACCCTTTTCATGGTCACCTGGCAGGCCCACGCGGAGACCAACCGCGTCACGTTCCCCAGGCTCGAAGACCTGGTGCACTACACCACGGTCCGGCGCGGCAACGTGACCGAGCATATCTCGACCACGCGCGAGGCCATCGAGGCGATCCAGAAGGGACAACGCGTGCCGAACGGCACCCATTTCGTGCTGGCGGACCATCGGGACGAGAAGCTCTTCCGCTACTTCGTCATGGAGAAAGGTGCCGGCTGGGGTGCGGACTTCGAGGAGCGCCGCCGTACCGGCGACTGGCAGTTCCAGTGGTACTGGCCCGATCGAAAGATCAACCTGCAGGAGAACACCGCGCGCTGCATGTCCTGCCATTCGTCGCAAAAGGACCGGGACTACCTGTTCACGGCCGGGCGCCTGCCGGAGTTCCACGGCAAGCCTGTCGAATAGCCTCCGCGCCATGAACCCCGTTTTTCTGCTGAGACTGGTGCTCGACTGCATCGCCGCCGGGCTGCTGCTGTTTGCATTCGCCTACTCCTGGCAGGGCAACTCGGCGCACGAACTGGCCGGCATCGGCATGTTCCTGCTGCTCGTCGTTCACAACGTGTTCCATCGCCGATGGTTCTCCACGTTCGCGAAGCCCCGAGAGCCACGCGGCAAGTTCAATATCGCCCTGACCTTCGTGCTCCTGGTGGGGATGCTGGCACTGCTGGGCACCAGCCTCGTGATCTCCGAGACGGTGTTTTCCAATCTTCGCCTCGGTGACGACTTCACGGCACGACAGATCCATGCCGGCATCGCCTACTGGCTGCTGATCATCGTGGCCGTCCACCTCGGCCTGCGCTGGCCGCTGCTCATGGGCGTTGTCCGAAAGCTGCTGGGCATCACGGCGCCGAATACAGCACGAACCGTGGCGCTCCGAGCGGTCGCTGTCGGCATCGCGGTCAAGGGCGTGAGCAGCGGCCTCGCTTTGAACCTGCGCTCCAGACTCCTGTTCCAGCTGTCGCTGGACTGGTGGAACTTCGAGGAGTCGGTGGCAGGCTTCTTTGGCCACTGCGTGGCCATCATGGGCCTGTGCGTTTTCGTCACCTACTACACGATGCAATGGCTGCATCACCGCGGTCGCACAGTGACGGCGAGCGTTTTGACGACAGGGGCCGGAGCTCAAGAGCAGGCAGCCGCAATTGGCACCCCGAAACAATCGCAGAAAGGATGAAGCATGAAATTCCCGGAAGTCGCCGCTATTGCCCTCTCGCTTGGACTGTCAACAGCCTTTGCCAACGAGCCGGCGCCAATTAAGGTCACGCCGGTTGGCTCCCAGCCTTCCAGCGCCGGCCCCGAACAGAAC
>NZ_JBFUIU010000302.1:0-10331 GCF_056401695.1 Variovorax sp. P4_D9 | reverse complement strand
GTCTGGCGCAGCGCCTTCAGCTTCCCTTCGTCGACAGCGATCACGTGATCGAGGAGCGGATCGGCTGCTCGATCCGCGACTATTTCGAGCGCGAAGGCGAGGCCAGTTTCCGTGATCTCGAACAAGCGGTCATCGCCGAGCTGGCCGCGGCGCCCTACGGCGTGGTGGCCACCGGTGGCGGCTGCGTGCTGCGGGAGGCCAATCGGGAGGCCCTGCGCGCGAATTTCCACGTCCTCTACCTGCGCTCGCTGCCCGAAGACCTGTTCCGCCGGCTGCGCCACGATGTCAAGCGCCCCTTGCTGCAGGTGGCCGACCCGCTGGGGCGGCTGCGCGAACTCTACGACGCCCGCGATCCGCTCTATCGCGAGACCGCCCACGAAACGGTCGAGACCGGCCGACCGTCGATCGCGGTGGTGGTCAACATCATCGTGATGCAGCTCGAGCTCGCCGGCGTCGTGGTGCCCGACGACAAAGGGCCGCCGCTCGACTGAAGCCCCCAGGGTGCGTCATGACGTAGGCGGACGGGGCGGGGGCCCTTCGGCATGCACCTAAACTCGGGGGATGCCATTGATCGCCTCCCCCGAACGCGTCGAGATCCAACTCGGCGAGCGCAGCTACCAGATCCTGATCGGCAGCGGACTGCTCGGCGATGCGCGCCATTTCGCTGCCGTCCCGGCGGCTGCCAGCGCCCTGATCGTCACCAACACCACCGTGGCGCCGCTCTATGCCGCAGCCCTGGGGGAGGTGCTGGCCGGCCGCTACCGCGAGGTGCACGTGCTCGAGCTGCCCGACGGCGAGGCGCACAAGGACTGGCAGACCCTGAACCTGATCTTCGACGCCCTGCTGGCCCGCGGCGCCGATCGCAAGACCGTGCTGTACGCGCTGGGAGGGGGCGTGGTCGGCGACATGACCGGCTTCGCGGCCGCCAGCTACATGCGCGGCGTGCCATTCGTGCAGGTGCCGACCACGCTGCTGGCGCAGGTCGACTCCTCGGTCGGCGGCAAGACGGCGATCAACCACCCGCTGGGAAAGAACATGATCGGCGCCTTCTATCAGCCGCAGCTGGTGCTGTGCGACCTGGCGACGCTGGCGACCCTGCCGCCGCGTGAGCTCAGCGCCGGGCTGGCGGAGGTCATCAAGTACGGCCCGATCTACGACATGGAATTCCTCGCCTGGATCGAAGCCCACGTCGATTCGCTAGTCGCCCGCGACCCGGGCGCGCTGGCGCACGCAGTCAAGCGCAGCTGCGAGATCAAGGCCGAGGTGGTGGGCCAGGACGAGCGAGAGGCCGGCCTGCGCGCGATCCTCAATTTCGGCCACACCTTCGGCCACGCGATCGAGTCGGGTCTGGGCTACGGCGAGTGGCTGCACGGCGAGGCGGTCGGTTGCGGCATGGTCATGGCGGCGCACCTGTCCCAGCGGCTCGGCGGCATCGATGCCGCCTTCGTCGAACGGCTGACCGCGCTGGTCCGGCGAGCCGGCCTGCCGGTGACTGCGCCGGCGCTCGGTGCCGAGCGTTATCTCGAACTGATGCGCGTCGACAAGAAATCGGAGGCCGGCGAGATCCGTTTCGTGGTCATCGACAAGCCCGGTTCGGCGGTCGTGCGCGCTGCTCCCGATGCCATGGTGCGCGAGGTGCTGGCGCAATGCGGCGCCGCCTGAGCGCCTGGGTGGTGCGTCGATGAGCCTCGCGCCCTATGCTAGCGACCCGACCCGCACGCGCGGCCGACGCTACGCCGAGGCCCCGGCGCCGACCCGCGACGCCTTCCAGCGCGACCGCGACCGCATCGTCCATTCGACCGCTTTCCGGCGTCTGGTCTACAAGACCCAGGTGTTCCTGAACCACGAGGGCGACCTGTTCCGGACCCGACTCACGCATTCGCTCGAAGTCGCCCAACTCGGTCGCTCGATCGCGCGGGCGCTGCGGCTCAATGAGGACCTGGTCGAGGCGATCGCGCTGGCCCATGACCTGGGCCACACGCCTTTCGGCCATGCTGGCCAGGATGCGCTCGATGCCTGCATGCAGGCGCACGGCGGCTTCGAGCACAACCTCCAGAGCCTGCGAATGGTCGATGAGCTCGAGCACCGCTATCCGCAATACGACGGCCTCAACCTGAGCTTCGAGACCCGCGAAGGGATTCTCAAGCACTGCTCGCGCGCCAATGCCGAGCGCATCGAGGCCGGGGAGCCGGGCGGGGTGGGGCGGCGCTTCATCGATCGCACCCAGCCCGCGCTCGAGGCGCAGTTGTGCAACCTGGCGGACGAGATCGCCTACAACGCGCACGACATCGACGACGGCGTCCGTTCCGGGCTGATCGGCATCGAGAGTCTGGGCGAGGTCGGGCTGTTCGACCGCTACCGGCGCGAGGCGCAGGCCGAGCACCCGGGCCTGGAGGGCCGGCGCCTGCTCTACGAAACGATCCGCCGGATGCTCAGCGCCCAGGTCTACGATGTGATCGACGCCACCCGCAGCGCACTGGAATCGACCGCGCCGGCCGACGCCGACGCGGTGCGCCGTAGCGGCCCGCTGGTGCTTTTCAGCGCCACGATGCGAGCAGAATCGACCGAACTCAAGCGTTTCCTGTTCCGCAATCTCTATCGCCATCCGCAGGTGACGCAGACCGCCGACCGGGCGCAGGACGTGGTGCGTGCGCTGTTTGCCGCCTACCTCTCGGATGCCGCTGAAATGCCGGAAGCCTTTGCCCGGCGCGACGACCGCCATCGCGCTGTGGCGGACTACATCGCCGGCATGACCGACCGCTTCGCTATCCGGGAATACGAACGCCTGACGGGGCAGCGGTGGGTGGAATGAGCCACGCCAGGGTTCCGGTCGTAGTCGTCGCGGTCGTCGCCGGCGGTGTCGCTGCCGCGCTGCACATCGGCAAGCTGCCGCCGGCCGTGCCGGCCCTGCAGCAGACGCTGGGCATCGGCCTGGTGCAGGCGGGCTTCCTGCTGTCGCTGGTGCAGGTCGCCGGCATGACCCTCGGTCTCGGCGTCGGTCTTGCGGCCGACACCTTGGGCCTTCGCCGCAGCATGTTGACCGGCCTGCTGCTGCTCAGTCTTGCGAGCGCGCTCGGTGGCGGCGTCGGCGCCTGGGTCGACGATCCGGCACAGGCCTTCGCCTGGCTGCTCGCGCTTCGGGCGCTCGAGGGCCTCGGCTTCCTCCTGGCCGTGATGCCGGGCCCCGGGCTGATCCGCGCCGTGGCGCCGGCCGGCTCCGAGAAGGCCGCGAGCGGACTGTGGGGCGCCTACATGCCCTTCGGCGTCGCGCTCGGGCTGCTGTTGGGGCCGGCGTTGATCGCCCGGGTCGGATGGCCCGCCTGGTGGTTGACGCTGGCGATCGCATCGGCGGCTGCCGCGGCCTGGGTCGCATTGGCGGTGCCGGCCGATGCCGCGCGCCGCGGCCCGGCTGTCGCCCGCGCGGCCGGAGGCTGGTCGATCCGGCTGCGGGACACCGTGAGCGCCGGGGGCCCATGGACGCTGGCACTGGCATTCGCGGTCTACTCGTCCCAGTGGATGGCGGTAATCGGCTTTCTGCCCGCGATCTACGCCGATGCCGGTGTGCCGAGCGGCTGGAACGCAGGCTTGACCGCGCTTGCGGCCGGTCTGAACATTATCGGCAACGTGGTGGGCGGCCGGCTGCTCCAGCAGGGCGTGGCGCCGGTCCGGCTGCTGCGCTGGGGCTTCGTCGTGATGGCGCTCGGTAGCGTCGCGGCCTTCGTCCGGATCGGCGCGCCCGACGCGGCGTGGAGCCTGCCGCCGGCGCTGCGCTATCTGGCGATCTGCCTGTTCTCGCTCGGCGGCGGCATGGTGCCGGCGACGCTGTTCATGCTCAGCGTGCGGCTGGCGCCCGGTCCTGCGACCGTTTCGACGACCGTCGGCCTGATGCAGCAGGCCTCCTCGTTCGGCCAGTTTGCGGCGCCACCGATGGTGGCCTGGCTCGCCCACCGCGTGGGCGGCTGGCAATGGACCTGGATCTTGACYTTGTCGTTCTCGCTCGCGGGCCTGGCCCTTGCGGCCCGGCTGGCGCAGCCTGCCTCCCGAAGGGGCACCGCATGAGGCATGACGCGACGATTTCCGCCTCCCAGGCCGAAGCCGACACCCGGCGCTGGCTCGAGCGCGCGGTGATCGGACTGAACCTGTGCCCTTTCGCCAAGGCGGTGCACGTGCGCGGCCAGATCCATTACGCTGCCTACCTGCCGAGCGACGAATCCGGCCTGATCGATGCGATGCTCCTCGAGGCCGAGGCGCTCGCGGCCTGCGCCGCCTCCGAGCGCGACACGACCCTTCTGATGGCACCCAACACCTTGGCCGACTTTCTCGATTTCAACGACTTCACGGCGCGCGCCGAGCGGCGCCTGGCGCGCGCAGGCTTCGACGGGCTGCTGCAACTGGCGAGCTTCCATCCGCGCTTCCAGTTTGGCGGCGCCGGGGCCGACGACGTCACGAACTGCACCAATCGCGCACCCTATCCCACGCTGCACCTGCTGCGCGAGGACAGCGTGAGCCGGGCGGTCGATGCCTTTCCGGATGCCGAGGCGATCTTCGGCCGCAACATCGAGACGCTGGAGACCCTCGGTGTGGAGGGCTGGGCAAGACTCGATGTCGGACCCGGGRGCGCGCGATGAACAAGGCCGCGAAGGCGTCCAGGGCCGAGGCCGAAGTCCAGAGCGAACTGCGGCCGGGCCAGTCGGTCGAATTGCTCAAGGAGCTTCACATCCTCACGCGCGAGGGCCGGCTCAACCAGGACTCGCGCCGCAAACTCAAGCAGGTCTACCACCTGTTCCAGTTCGTCGAGAAACTGCTGCGCGAACTGCCCGGCGACGGCGCCCAGGCCACGCTGGCCGACCATGGCGCCGGCAAGTCCTACCTCGGCTTCATCATCTACGACTTGTTTTTCAAGCAGGGTGGGACCGGCCACGTGTACGGCATCGAGACGCGGGCCGACCTGGTCCAGAAGTCGCGGGGGCTGGCCGAGCGCCTGGGCTTCGACCGGATGGCCTTTCTCAATCTCACGGTGGCCGAATCGGCGACCGCGGCGGAGCTGCCGCCGCAGATCGACGTCGTGACGGCGCTCCATGCCTGCGACACCGCCACCGACGACGCGATCGCCTTCGGGCTGGCTAAAAAGGCCCGTTTCATGGTGCTGGTGCCTTGCTGCCAGGCCGAGGTCGCCGCCTGCCTGCGCGAAACCAAGGCGCTGGCGCTCTCGCGCACGCCGCTGGCAGAGCTGTGGCGCCATCCGCTGCACACGCGCGAAATCGGCAGCCAGCTCACCAATGTGTTGCGTTGCCTGTACCTCGAAGCGCATGGCTACCAGGTCACCGTGACCGAACTGGTGGGGTGGGAGCACAGCATGAAGAACGAACTCATCATCGCGCGCCACACGGGCCAGCGCAAAGCCAGCGCGGCCGAACGCCTGCGCGAGCTACTCGACCAGTTCGGCCTGGCGTCGCTGCTGGAGACGCGCTTCCGGCTGCCTTGAGCCGCGCCGGCCCCGCGAACTTTCCGAGCGTCTTCCGCCATGGCACGACTGCCCCGCCTCACGCTCGCCGGCCAGCCGCACCACGTCATCCAGCGCGGCAATAACCGGCAGCCGATCTTCCTGGACCGTGCCGACCGGGAGATGTTCCTGGCCTTGCTGGGCGAGTACGCCGCACGCTTCGGCATCGCGCTGCACGCCTACGTGCTCATGGACAACCACTTCCATCTGCTGGCGACGCCGTCGACCGCGGACGGACTGCCGCAGTGGATGCAGGCCGTCGGCCGGCGCTACGTGCGCTACTTCAACGACCGGCACGGCCGCAGCGGGACCCTGTGGGAAGGGCGCTACAAGTCGACCTTGATCCAGACCGACCGCTACCTCCTGGCCTGCATGGCCTATATCGACCTGAACCCGGTGCGCGCGGGGATGGTGTCCGAGGCGCGCGAGCATCCCTGGTCCAGCCATGCCCACTACGCCGGGCTGGTGCACGACAAGCTGCTGACGCCGCATCCGCTCTACTGGACCCTCGGCAACACGCCCTTCGCGCGCGAGGCTGCCTATGCCGAAATGGTGCGCGCGGGCATTCCGGCCGCTGCGGAAGCGCTGTTGACCGATGCCACCTTGCACGGCTGGGCGGCCGGCGACCAGGATTTTGGCGATTCTTTACAAAAAACCACAGGCCGTCGCACATCGAAAGCGCGCGCAGGGAGGCCGCCGCTGCCTCGATCTGACTAGCAGAAGACGACGTAAGGCGCGATATTGCTGGCAGTGACGCTATGCTTTTTGATGTGTCCCCAATTTTCAGTCGACAACATCTATCGGAATTTAAATGGAATCTGACCCCAATTAAAGAGTTTGGCATTGTTTGTGCAATGCAATATGCTCCTTTTCCCTGCGAAAACTGAAGGAGCACGCCCATGACGACGGCTGCCGAGATCCAGCATCTCCAAGAACACGGTCTTTATTCCGCCGCTGACGAGCACGACGCCTGCGGCGTCGGCTTCGTGGCCCACATCAAGGGCGAAAAGAGCCACGCCATCGTGCTGCAGGGCCTCAAGATTCTCGAGAATCTGGACCACCGCGGCGCAGTGGGCGCTGACAAGCTCATGGGCGACGGCGCCGGCATCCTGATCCAGCTGCCCGACCTGCTGTACCGCGAAGAGATGGCCAAGCAGGGCGTGACCCTGCCGCCGCCCGGCGAATACGGCGTCGGCATGATCTTCCTGCCCAAGGAGCACGCCTCGCGAGAAGCCTGCGAGCAGGAGATGGAGCGCGCGATCAAGGCCGAAGGCCAGGTGCTGCTGGGCTGGCGCGACGTGCCGGTCAACCGCGAGATGCCGATGTCGCCCACCGTGCGCGCCAAGGAGCCGCTGCTGCGCCAGGTCTTCATCGGCCGCGGCAACGACGTCATCGTGCAGGACGCGCTCGAGCGCAAGCTCTACGTGATCCGCAAGACCGCCAGCGCCAACATCCAGCGCCTGAAGCTCAAGCACAGCAAGGAATACTACGTGCCGAGCATGTCGAGCCGCACGGTGGTCTACAAGGGCCTGCTGCTGGCCAACCAGGTCGGCACCTACTACTTCGACCTGCAGGACAAGCGCTGCGTCTCGGCGCTGGGCCTGGTGCACCAGCGCTTCTCGACCAACACCTTCCCCGAGTGGCCGCTGGCCCACCCGTACCGCTATGTCGCCCACAACGGCGAGATCAACACGGTCAAGGGCAACTACAACTGGATGAAGGCGCGCGAAGGCGTGATGTCGTCGCCGGTGCTGGGCGCCGACCTGCAGAAGCTCTACCCGATCAGCTTCGCTGGCCAGTCCGACACCGCCACCTTCGACAACTGCCTCGAGCTGTTGACGATGGCCGGCTATCCGATCAGCCAGGCCGTGATGATGATGATTCCCGAGCCGTGGGAGCAGCACGCCACGATGGACCCGCGCCGCCGCGCCTTCTACGAATACCACGCCGCGATGCTCGAGCCCTGGGACGGCCCGGCCTCGATCGTCTTCACCGACGGCCGCCAGATCGGCGCCACGCTCGACCGCAACGGCCTGCGTCCCTCGCGCTACTGCGTAACGGATGACGACCTCGTCATCATGGGTTCCGAATCCGGCGTGCTGCCGGTGCCCGAGCAGAAGATCGTTCGCAAATGGCGCCTGCAGCCCGGCAAGATGTTCCTGATCGACCTCGAGCAGGGTCGCATGATCGACGACGAGGAAGTCAAGGCGACGCTGGCCAACAGCAAGCCCTACAAGCAGTGGATCGAGAACCTGCGCATCAAGCTCGACAGCGTCGAAGCCGAGACCGTGCAGCCACCGGCCAGCCCCGTCAGCCTGCTCGATCGCCAGCAGGCCTTCGGCTACACCCAGGAAGACATCAAGTTCCTGATGAGCCCGATGGCCGCGGCCGGCGAGGAGGGCATCGGCTCGATGGGCAACGACAGCCCGCTGGCCGTTTTGTCGAACAAGAACAAGCCGCTCTACAACTACTTCAAGCAGCTGTTCGCCCAGGTGACGAACCCGCCGATCGATCCGATCCGCGAGGCGATCGTGATGTCGCTGGTGTCCTTCATCGGCCCGAAGCCGAACCTGCTGGACATCAACCAGGTCAACCCGCCGATGCGGCTCGAAGTGAGCCAGCCGATCCTCGACTTCGCCGACATGGCGAAGCTGCGCGACATCGGCACCTACACGCAGGGCAAGTTCAAGAGCTACACGCTCGACATCACCTACCCGCTGGCCTGGAGCGATGAAGGCGTCGAAGCCAAGCTGGCCTCGCTGTGCGCCGAGGCGGTCGATGCGATCAAGGGCGGCCACAACATCCTGATCGTCAGCGACCGCAACGTCGGCCCGACGCAAGTCGCGATCCCGGCGCTGCTGGCGCTGTCGGCGATCCACCAGTACCTGGTGCGCGAAGGTCTGCGCACCACGGCCGGCCTGGTGGTCGAGACCGGCTCGGCGCGCGAGGTGCATCACTTCGGCGTGCTCGCGGGCTACGGCGCGGAGGCTGTCCATCCCTACCTGGCGATGGAAACGCTGGCCGTGATGCATGAAGATCTGTCGGGCGACCTGAGCGCCGAAAAGGCGATCTACAACTACGTCAAGGCGGTCGGCAAGGGACTGTCGAAGATCATGTCGAAGATGGGTGTCAGCACCTACATGAGCTACTGCGGCGCCCAGCTGTTCGAGGCCATCGGCCTCAACACCGAGACCGTCGACAAGTACTTCACCGGCACCGCCAGCCGGGTGCAGGGCATCGGCGTGTTCGAGATCGCCCAGGAAGCGATCCGCATGCACAAGGCGGCCTTCAGCGACGACCCGGTGCTCGCCCACATGCTCGACGCCGGCGGCGAGTACGCCTGGCGCACGCGCGGCGAGGAGCACATGTGGACGCCCGACGCGATCGCCAAGCTGCAGCACAGCACGCGCGCCAACAACTTCAGCACCTACAAGGAATACGCCCAGCTGATCAACGACCAGAACCGCCGGCACCTCACGCTGCGCGGCCTGTTCGAGTTCAAGATCGATCCGGCGAAGGCGATTCCGGTCGACGAGGTCGAGCCCGCGAGCGAGATCGTCAAGCGCTTCGCCACCGGCGCGATGTCGCTCGGTTCGATCAGCACAGAGGCGCATTCGACCCTGGCCGTAGCGATGAACCGCATCGGCGGCAAGAGCAACACCGGTGAAGGCGGCGAGGATCCCGCGCGCTATCGCAACGAACTCAAGGGCATCCCGATCAAGATGGGCGATACGCTCAAGAGCGTGATCGGCGAAGCCAACGTCGAGGTCGACCTGCCGTTGAAGGACGGCGATTCGCTGCGTTCGAAGATCAAGCAGGTCGCATCGGGCCGCTTCGGCGTCACGGCCGAGTACCTGGCTTCGGCCGACCAGCTGCAGATCAAGATGGCGCAAGGCGCCAAGCCGGGCGAAGGCGGCCAGCTGCCGGGCGGCAAGGTGTCGCAGTACATCGGCCAGCTTCGCTACTCCGTGCCCGGCGTCGGTCTGATCTCGCCGCCGCCGCACCACGACATCTACTCGATCGAGGATCTGGCGCAGCTTATCCACGACCTGAAGAACGTCGCGCCGCATGCCAGCGTCAGCGTCAAGCTGGTGAGCGAAGTGGGCGTCGGCACGATCGCCGCTGGCGTCGCCAAGTGCAAGAGCGACCACGTGGTGATCGCCGGCCATGACGGCGGCACCGGAGCCTCGCCCTGGTCGTCGATCAAGCATGCCGGCAGCCCGTGGGAAATCGGCCTGGCCGAGACCCAGCAGACCCTGGTACTGAACCGCCTGCGCGGCCGTATCCGCGTGCAGGCCGACGGCCAGATGAAGACCGGCCGCGACGTCGCCATCGGCGCCTTGCTCGGCGCCGACGAGTTCGGCTTCGCGACCGCGCCGCTGGTGGTCGAGGGCTGCATCATGATGCGCAAGTGCCACCTGAACACCTGCCCGGTCGGCGTTGCGACGCAGGACCCGGTGCTGCGCAAGAAGTTCTCGGGCAAGCCCGAGCACGTGGTGAACTTCTTCTTCTTCGTCGCCGAGGAAGTGCGCCAGATCATGGCCCAGCTCGGCATCCGCAAGTTCGACGACCTGATCGGCCGCTCCGACCTGCTCGACACCAAGACCGGCATCGAGCACTGGAAGGCCCGCGGCCTCGACTTCAGCCGCCTGTTCGCGCAGCCGAACGTGCCGGCCGAGGTGCCGCGCTTCCATGTCGAGAACCAGGACCACGGCCTCGAGAAGAGCCTCGACGTCAAGCTGATCGAGCGTTCGCGCCCGGCCATCGACAAGGGCGAGAAGGTGCAGTTCATCGAGGTGGCGCGCAACGTCAACCGATCGGTCGGCGC
>NZ_JBFUIU010000301.1:0-10360 GCF_056401695.1 Variovorax sp. P4_D9 | reverse complement strand
GCGCAGGACCATGTCGTGGTCGATTTCGTCCACACGATTCCTGGTCATGAGCTCGTAGAGCCAGCGCATGTTGCTCGCACCAGGATATCGGCCGAACGGCGATGCGAGCGTGATGACCAGACGCAATGCATCGGGGATCTCGTTGGCGAGTGCGCGTGCGAAGATGCCGCCCAGGCTCCAGCCGATGATGCTGACCTTTGTCTTCGTGCGTTGCGCCAATTCTTCCGCCTGGGCGCGCAACGACGCCAGCGCGCCTTTGGAGAGCCCGAGATTCCTGCCCTGTTCCCAGGTGTGCGCCTGGTAGCCCAGCCGTTGCAGTGTCTTCTGCAGCGGTGCGATCGCCAACTCGTCCTGGACAAAGCCGGGAACGATGAGTACCGCGTGCCCGTCGCCTCGCGGCAGCAGCGGGAAAAAGGGACGGAACATCACGAAGAAGCCGAGCTCCGCCAAGGCTCGGTACTCCATAGCCATCAGGAATGGGTGCGGCGGCGCGAGGTCGGTATCGGACGGTTGAGGGGTCTGCTCTTGTTGGCGGAATGAGTGAACTGCTTTGAATGTCGCACGACTTGTACCACGAGCCCCGACCCACCGGGAACCGCGACGGCCCGAGGCATTTGTGATGCAACCCAGGACTGTCGTCGCCGCACGCAAAGGGTGCGTCGCGGTCACCCGCTCAGCCCCGTCGAACCAGGCTGCCGCCTGCTGCTCAAAAGGCCAGCGAGCAGATCACGATCCGCTCGCCTGTGTGATGGGCATCTGCGCCTGTGAGGCCATCCGTGCGGGTGCATTGGTGGCTCCATAACCGTCGTAGCCACCGACGCGTTGGATGATCTCGAAGAAGATGCCTTCTTCCAGGGTCTCGCTGTAGATGTGCAGGTAGTCGCCCGTCGGGGAGCGGTCGAAAAGGATGCCGGCCGCGCGCAGCCGCTGTAGCAGCGCATCGTCGAGCTCCAGCCGCGTGGGCAGATCATCGTAGTAGTTCGGTGAGATGGGCACGAATCGCACGCCGCTGGACTGAAGGCGCTGCACCGAAGCGAAGATGTCGTCGCTGCGCAGCGCAATGTGCTGCACGGATCCGGCGCCACGCCGCCTCACCGCTTGGGCCGTCCGCGTGCGTTCGCTCAGTGAGACGTTGAGGACCAGTCGTACGCTGCGCTGGGCATTCGCCACGCCGCGGCTGCGAATCAGGCCGAAGGGATCGGCCAGCTCCAGGCTCTCGCCCATCTCCAGGCCCAGCACGGCGCGCGAAAACAGGACCCAGGTATCGAGTTGGTCCAGACCCAGGCCCAAGGCGATGTGATCGATGTTCAGCAGGGCGGGGCCCCCGGTGGCCGGGTCCTGCGTCCCTTGCTCCAGCGCAAAATCGGATTCGAACAGGCGATGGCGGTCGGCGGCAGGAACGAAATAGATCAAGTTGCCCCCGGGCGCAACAATGGACGGGACCGGCATCTCGTTGGGGCCGAGCGGGCCGTCATAGCGCTTCGACCGCATGGCAGTCGCCCGGCCCACCGCACCCTGCGGATCGGTGGTCGCGATGCCCAGCGCACAGACAGACGCGCCGTGGATCTGGAATCGCTCGCTTGCAAAGGATCCCGGTTGGGCATTGACGATCAGGTTGATTTCGCCCTGGCGGTAGAGGTCCACCGCCTTGGAGCGGTGGCGCCCGATACGGCGAAATCCCAACTGCTTGAACAGGGCCCCAGGCCTCGGCCGATGGGCCGTCTACAGCGAACTCGATGAACGAGATCCCCTCGAGCTGCGGCAGTGGCGGCGGACTCAGAAGCTCGACGCGCTCCAGCACTTTGGCCGGCCTGCTGTCGACCTGGGAAGCCCGCATCGCAAAGCGCTCGCGTACCTGGCTTTCAAGATAGAGCAACGAACGCATGGCATCCACCGCCGTGCGGCGATTGGGCGTCTCGCGGAACACGTCGTTGAATATCTCCAGCGAGAGCGGTCCGGCGTAGCCCGACAGCAGGACGTTCTCGAAGAAGGTCTCGCAGTCCAACTGGCCCTGGCCCGGAAAGGACCGGTGATGGCGCGCCCATTGCAGCACATCCATGGCGAGCAGCGGGGCGTCCGCCATCTGGAGGAAGAAGATCTTGTGCCCGGGAATCTCGGCGATCCCCCGGGGATCGTCCTTCAATGACAGCGTGTGGAAGCTGTCGAGGATCAAACCCAGGTGCGGATGGTCGGCACGGCGCACGATGTCCCATGCCTGGCCATACAGCGACGTGAAGCGGCCCCACGCCAAGGCCTCGAAGCCGACGCGCAGGTTGCGCAGGGCAGCGCGCTCGGCGAGGGTTCGCAGTTGCGATGCGGCCCGGCCCGGGTCGTCGACGGCGAGCGGCGAAGTGTTCGAGCAGCACAGCATCAAGGGCGCGCCCATGGCCTGCATCAGGTCGAACTTGCGCTCGGCACGGTCCAGACTGCGCTCGAATTGGGCAGCGGGCATGCCTTCGAAATCGCGAAACGGCTGATACAGGTCGATCGTCAATCCCAGGTCTTCGGTCATCCGCCGCAGTTCGGCCGGCGAACCGTTGAAGTGGATGAAATCGTTCTCGAAGAGTTCGATGCCGTCGAAGCCGGCGGCGGCGATGGCCTCCAGCTTCTGCCGCAGGGTGCCCGACAGCGAAACCGTTGCAATGGATCGGTGCATATGGATTCCTCGATGTTTCAATGCCTGCGAGCCGAGCTGTACGCCAAGCCGGCAGCCGACACTTCTTCATCCGTTCGCGGAGGTCCTCTGGACCTGCTGCGAGGCGAGTTCGGCCACGCGTTCGAAACGCGAGGACAGGCTTGCCGCCTCCGCGCTGGCCGCGGTGCCGCGCGCATCATGAATTCGTCGCCCGGCTTGGCGGCACTGGACATCGCATTCTCCTCTTCAGGTCGATCGGGATATCGGAGGGCCCCAGTCGGGCCCGGCATGCCATCGGCGTCCGGCCGATGGCACCACGAAGGTCTCAGGCCTTCGCCAATTTCGAGCCCGCGATGGTCTGCGCCCGCAGCCGGTCGTATTCATCCTTGGGCACAGGTACCGCATTCGCATTGCCGAGGTCGTTCATGTGCACCCGGTAGGTTTCCCGGGCAGTCCAGGCCGCGATCGCGGCCACGACCGTGATGCCGAAGGTGATCGCACCGACCGTGAACGGGATGTCGAGCGCTCCGGGCGGCGCCACGGCGACGAAGAGCGCCGGCAGCAGGGCACTCACGAGGGTACCAAGGTTCTGGGAGATGGCCATGCCCGAGACGCGAGTGCGGGTCGGGAACATCTCGGGGTAGAAGCTCGGGAAGATGGCGTTGTAGCCTTGGTAGACGACGCCCCACATCAAGATCGACATCGTGATCGCCAACGGCACGCTATGGATGCTGATCGCATAGAGGTAGCCAAACGAGAGCAGCCCCGAAGCGAGCGCGCCGACGATGATCGGTGGCTTGCGGCCGATCTTGTCGGACAGGTTGCCGACGAACGGGATGACCAGCACGGCGACGATGTTGCCCAGAACCGGGATCCACAGGTAGACGTCCTTCTCGAAGCCGATCCCATAGCCGGGCTGGACGGCGTAGGCGGCGCCGAAGATCGTCGTCACCACCGGAATGACGTTCATCAGGGAGCAGCACATCACCCGCAGCATGTCCCTCCAGCTTTCCTTGACGGCCTGGATGATCGGCATCTTGGGCAGCTCGCCCTGCGAACCTTCCTCGGTGAAGGCCGGCGTCTCGTCGACCTCGCGGCGAATGATGTAGCCGGCGACGATGACGATGAAGCTCAGCAGGAAAGGAATGCGCCAGCCCCAGGAGTTGAACGCATCCGCGGGCATGAAATGCGCCAGCGGCAGGAATACGGCCGCGGCCATGATCTGGCCGGCCTGCACGCCCTGCAGCGTGAAGCTGGCGTAGAAGCCGCGCCGCCCGAAGGGCGCGTGCTCGAGGATCATCGAACTGGCGCCGGAGATCTCGCCGGCCACCGCGAAGCCTTGGATCAGGCGCAGGATGACGAGCAGGAACGGTGCCAGCAAGCCGACCTGGTCATAGGTAGGCAGCAGCCCGACGGCCACGGTCGAGAAGCCCATCAGGAACATGCACACGATCAGCACCGTCTTGCGTCCGTGCGTGTCGCCCCAATGCCCGAGAAAGAAGGCGCCGACCGGTCGCGCGACGTAGCCCACCCCGTAGGTCGCGAGCGAGGCGATGATGGCGACCTTGGGATCCGATTTGGGAAAGAAGATCTGCGGAAAAATCAGCGACGCCGCCGTGGCGTAGATGAAGAAGTCGTAGTACTCCAGCGCCGAGCCTATCCAGCCGCTGGCCGTGGCCTTCTTGGTCTGGTGCCTGGCGTGGGGCTCGTGTTCCGTGAGACTGGCCATTCTTGTCTCCAGTGAAGCTTAGTTGAATACTTCGAGCGCCGTGTAAACTAACAATAGGGATGCTGATCGTCAATAGTTGCCTGCGCGACACCGGGCGGTCATCGGTCGCATCGCCCGATCAACGCACGCCGTTGGAGTTGTTGTCATGCCATCGCCAAACAGGACTTGGCATCGAAGATTTTCCGGGCGCGGTTGGGTATGACTCAAATTCCCGTCGGCCGAGGAGGACGGACCGGGTCGGCAATCGACATACCGCGCGTCCGACGCGCCGAGCCGGATGACCGGGTCCGCTGCAGGGCAGTGCTCCGATGGCGACAGTGGACGCTGGCAGGTTGCGAGAAATGCGGTGCGAAAACGTCGTCGACTAGCATGGTCGGTATGAACCAATTGCAGTTCGAACTTGATCGTCTATATGGACTGGGCGTAAACGTCGCAGATGGCGCCGCCCCGGGCGTCGGACATGAAGGGTGCCAGCGTGGCATCCGAGCCTTGGTGCTGGAGCTGGCGCTACCCGCGGGTTGGGGACAGCTTTCTTCGGTCTGGAAGGGTGCCCAATCGGATCTCGGCCTTCCTCCCCCAGCCATCGCGGTCTCGGGCGTCGACGGGCTGCAGCTGTGGTTCGCCCTGGCGTCGCCGATTTCGCCGAGTGCCGGCGAGCTCTTTCTGCAGGGCCTCCGTGCACGGTACTTGTCAGACGTCGGGTCGACGCACGTACGTCTGATGACCAAGACAGCTAAATTCCCGGCTGCGCCGCCCGTCGAGGTCAGCCCGGATCGCTGGTCGGCTTTCGTCGCCCCCGATTTGGCATCGGTGTTTGCCGATACGCCGTGGCTGGAGTTTCCTCCCAACGGCGAAGGCCAGGCGACGCTTCTGCGCGCGCTCGAGCCCATTCAACAGGTTGCGTTCGAAGCCGCGTTGAGCCAGCTTGGTGCAATCGAAGGGGGTGAGTCTCGCGAACCAGCTGCCTTGAAGGTACCCGCGCCGGCCGAAGTGCGGACGTGCGAGCAAGTGGACGCCGATGCGGTACGTTTTCTTAGAGGCGTAATGAACGACGAGACGGCGCCTCTGGCTTTGCGGATAGAAGCCGCAAAGGCCTTGCTTCCCGGTGCCAAGCGTTCATAGACAACGCCGGGCCCGAACGATCTGCGAACGAGCCGGTCTTCGCGATGCCGAAGGAGAACGCCATCCAGCACGAAGGCTTCATGCGCCTGGTGCGGCAGCTCCCGTGCGCCCATTGCGGCCGGCCTGGCCCCGAGCCAGTTCTGCCACGCCGACGAAGGGAGGGGCAACGGGATCAAGACGGATTTCCGCCGTGGCTGGCCCGGCTGCGGCCTGATCCTCCCGGCCCTTGATTGCTTTCAACCTAACTTCGACGAAACCATCGGCCATGGCCGCTTCGGCGCGAACGCACCACGGGTAGGTTCCGGAGCCAGACTGCATGAGCACATTGGGCTGACCCGGCGCGCCGGCATCCGCCTCGACGATCCATTCTGGGTTGCTGCGACCGGTGACGCCGCAGGTCCATCCGGCGGGTGGGCTGCCGACCGCATCTGTGTCGAAAGGCGCAGGTGGCGCACACTGGCGTCATGAACCTTCCAATGCCCCCCGCGCCGCGGCCCCAAGTGGATGTTGCTGGGGTACCGCTCGATGCCTCCTTGCAGCGCTGGATCGTCGAACAGCGGCTGCGCGGCTGCACGGTGGCCTCGTTGCTCGACGTGATGGAGAAGGCCGGCCATGCGCGCGAGGCAGCGCGGCGCGCCATCGGGGCGCTCGAGCGCCATCCTGCGTATGCGGTCGCGCAGGCGGTGCAGCAGCGCCAGCGCAAGCTGGAGGCCGTGGCGCTCAACCTGCAGCGTCTGTGGGCGTCGGATCCGCACTATCGCGCGGTGGACAAGCGCGCGGAGCTGTCGGAGGCTGAGTTCGCCGAGCGGTACGTCCGCGGCTGCCGGCCGGTCGTGCTGACCGGCCACACGCACGACTGGCCCGCCATGCGCACCTGGTCTCCCGCTGACCTGAAGCGGCGCCTCGGCCACCTGGAGGTCGACATCCAGGCCGAGCGCAACGCCGACGACGCCTACGAGGAGAACAAGTTGCTGCTGCGCCGACGCGTAAACCTCGGCGTCTTCGTGGACCAGGTGCTGCAAGGCGGAGTCACCAACGACTATTACCTCACCGCCAACAGCGAGGTGTTGCGCCGGCCGGAGTTCGCGTCGCTGCTCGACGACATCGGCACCTTGCCGCCGCTGGCCGACCGCGCGCAGCTCGCCGAACGCTCGTCGTTCTGGTTCGGCCCCGCGGGCACGGTGACCCCGCTGCACCACGACACGCTGATGCTCTTCCACACGCAGGTTGTCGGCCGCAAGCGGTGGCGCTTCGTGTCGCCACTCGAATGGCCGCGCCTGTACAACGCACGTCACGTCTTCAGCGAGGTGGACCTGGAGCGTCCCGACTCCGTGCGCTTCCCTGCCTTCGCCGAGGCGACGGTGCTGGAGGTGGTGGTTGAGCCGGGCGAGACGATGTTCCTGCCTCTCGGCTGGTGGCACCAAGTCACCGCGCTCGACGTGAGCCTCTCGTTCTCGTACTCGTGCCTGTCGGTCGAGAACCAGTTCGATTACCCGGACCCCGCGTTCCTGCCGCCGCCGGCCGCCACGCTAAACACCACGTCCGAGGAGGTGCGTGAAGGCCTCGTGAACGCGGTGGCTCCGGACTCGGACGTCGTCGAAGCGCAGTTCGCCGACGGCAGCGCGTTGCGCTTCAGCCCGACGCCCGACGGCTTCGAAGTTAGTGCGACAGCGCCCGGCTCGCGGGCCGCGCAGTGCGGCGAGCAACTCGCGGGCGTCGCGCGCACCGGCGACGGCATCGAGTGCCACTTCAAGGACGGCTCTTCGCTGCGCATCGTGCCGTTTCACGCCGCCCCAAGGTGAGGGTGCCCGGCCGGCACCGAGCAGATGCGGGAACGACATCATCGTGACACGGGCCGTTCTCGTGCCTCCAGTTTGATGCTGCGCTTTCGTGCCGCCCTGGGCGCGTCACGTCATAGCTGACCCGCGAGCGTCGGGTAGCCTTTTCCGAAAGCAATGGGATGGACGCCCCCACCCGTAACGGCATCGCGATGTGCCAAAGTGGAAGCGTTGCTTCAACGCGCTTACATGATGCTGGCGCAGTCGCTGCGGGCACTGGCGCTGAAAGGCAACGATTCTGAGGCCGAACTGGTGCAGGCGCGTGCGGCCGTGCATGTCAGCCTCGTGCGGCTGGCCTGCGAGGCAGCTCAGCCGGCGGACTTCGAAGCCATCGAGCAGAACCTGCGGGCGCTGGACGGTTACGCCGCCGAGGGCGACATGGTCAGGCGCGCCGAGGCTGCCATCACGTTCTTCAAGCAACTGACCACGGCGGCGCCGGCCCTGACGCCGTTGCGCTGGCAGGTGTTGTCATGCCTGCACGCGCGTGATGCGGACGGCGCCGCAGCAGCGATGTCGGAATATCTCGGATTGGTGGCCTGTTCACGGGCAGCCGCCAAGCAGCCCAGCCCGGCGGACGCATAGAGATTCTCATTCCGTTGCGACCTCCCACCACCATGCCGTTGGCGGTGCCGATGACGTCGGCCGCCGCAACAAGAGCGATAGGCCGGCGGCCATGCTGTTCGTCCTTGTTGGGACAAAGCGCTCCTGATTGCTGTGCAAACCACCGCCGTCGCTCGCATAGGTGTTGCTCGGCGGTCGAGGGCGGATGGCCGGAGTGGGCCCGGACCGCCACTCCGGCGGCCTGAGTAACGGCAACGGCCAACTCAACTGGTCTTCGATACTGGGATGGCGCCGGCCGCTTGAGCAGGCTAGGCACAACCCTGGAACCGGTCGTCGAGATTGCGATCATTCAGGGCACCTGAATGTCCGTAATCGGAATTACAGCGTGAGTTCCCCGAGCGGACAGGAAGGACAGCAACCGCTGCACACGCGACCTTGCTCATGAGAAATCGATTGGTCGTAGTAGGCCGACTTTCGACCGAACCCGCCCATACCGGCGGCGCAGTGAGTTGGACGAGCGTGGGCTTGCCAAGCGAATGCGCGCCAAGCTCCCGCTCCTATCGAGCGAACCCGATGTCTCGCTCTTTGCGACCGAGAAGGCACACGCGTACAATTGCTATCAAATATTAGAAATGATAGCAATGTCCACAATCACCATTCGCGATATTCCCGAGGACGCCCATGCGGCCCTTAAGGTGATGGCGACCGACGCGCAGAAGGGCGGTCGACGCAGCGTGGAAGGCTTCGCCCGATCGCTGCTGGTGGATGCGGCTCGCAGGAGGGGGCCCAGACTGGGCAGCCAGCTCCTGGCCATCGGTCGCCAATTCCACGCCAGTGTCGAAGCGGCGGGTGACGGCACTACAAACGAGGAAATCGATGCTTTGTTCAAGCGCTCGACTGAGCAAGGTGAACCGGCGTCCTTCGAATGATTCTGCTCGACACGAACGTCCTGTCCGAACCGCTCAAACCTCGACCCGATCCTAGCGTGATTGCTTGGCTGGACAGCCAGGCGAACGATCAGGTGTGCATCAGCGCAGTCAGCGCCATGGAGATGCTTGATGGCGCGGCACGGCTGGATGTCGGCGCTCGCCGGCTGCGACTCGAGGAGGCCATCAATAGTCTGCTCCCGAGGTTCACGTGCCTGCCGTTCGATGAATTTGCCGCTCGCGCCTGCGTGCACTTGACGGAAAAGGCCCGCAGGGCCGGCCACAGTGTCTCGATAGGTGACGCCCAGGTCGCAGCGATTGCGCAGTCCAGTGGTATCGAGGCGGTAGCGACACGCGACACCGGGCCTTTCGAGGCCATGGGTGTGACGGTCGTGAATCCCTGGGCGATCTAACGGAGGCGTCTTAGCGCGAAGTGCAGGCCTCCCACGGCGCGAGGGGCGCCCTGGTCTGCGCACACCATCAAGCGGCCAAGGACGCCGCATGGCCTGTCTTCGTCGTGGGGATCGGCCATCGTGGCGAGGCCTATCGCTGTGCTCTCCCCGAACTTCGGACGATGGCCACCACCAATTTTTTTTTCAACAACTGAGGCTATTCACGATGATCACATCTTCAACCGCTACGTCGGCAGTGTCCGTCACCGAGTTTCTCCAGGAAGCATCAAACCGGA
This sequence comes from Variovorax sp. P4_D9, assembly GCF_056401695.1. Taxonomy (NCBI): domain Bacteria; kingdom Pseudomonadati; phylum Pseudomonadota; class Betaproteobacteria; order Burkholderiales; family Comamonadaceae; genus Variovorax; species Variovorax sp. P4_D9. The sequence continues at coordinate 861 of NZ_JBFUIU010000301.1, read as the reverse complement.
CGAGGGCGCCCGCGGCTCCCCGTGCGGCTGGGCGGGACGGACACCCAAGGGAGGCTCTGCAGATCGTCAAGACGACTTTCTACGGCGAAAGCCCGTGGGCAGCCCTGCACCTCGCCGTAGAGAACGCTGCCGCCGAAACAACACCCCGCACGCGTATCAAGCCAGCGACGAAGGGGAAGAGGCCCCAACGCGCTCTATAAATGACTTCATGTCGATGGCGTGTTTCTTGGCTGCTCAAGGAACGGGGCATCGGCTTCGTGTCGTTCCGCCCGGGCTCGTGGGCAAGAACGAAATGCGTCGACGGGGAACCCAGCTTGAATCACGGCTTGCGCGGGGACAAGGCGCTACGGGCTCCGCCCTTCGCGTCTTCCGCCCTGCGAGGCCAGTCCGCGGACCCGACGCGACGAGCTTCAGTTCTCCTGCAACGTCGGTTCGGTAGTTCTGATAGCCTGCTGACCTCCCCAATTTTGGGGATGTCCGGCGCCGCCAGGAACCCACACACTGCGCCCAAACAATTTGAGTGGGGCTTCGGGTATGGAATGGGTGCACTGGGTGCTTGTGGCCGGTGTCGCGTGCGCCGGTATCGCGTGGGTTCTCGTGATTCGGCCGATGCAGCATCGCGGATGGAGGTCGTTGAACGAGCGGTTGGCTGCGCAGGTCACACAGTCTGCGGAGCTCCTGAGCGAGTGCTCCGGCACCGGAAAAGTCGACGGACGCCTGTCGACGATCCGCTGATGAAGGGGACATAGGCTCGGTCACAGCTTGACCGGTCCAGCGCTCGCGTCGACGCCGGCGCCGTCCAAAGCCTTCTTTAGGGCTTCCTCCACTGGGTCGATTCGCGTTTTGCACACCTGGTAGGCC
>NZ_JBFUIU010000300.1:0-10372 GCF_056401695.1 Variovorax sp. P4_D9 | reverse complement strand
GCCATAGACCTCGTCGGCCTTGTCGCCCGAGGGCACGTACTCGCCCTTGGCCAGGTCGAAGCGCAGGATGTCGCGCCCGGCCTTCTTGAAGAAGCCGGCCTTGGTCTTCTGGCCCAGGTTGCCGAGCTCGAGCAGCTTGGCGAGCACCGGCGGCGTCGCGAAGTTGGCATAGAACGGATCGCTCTTCTCGTCGAGGTTGTCCTGCAGCGTCTTGATCACGTGGGCCATCGTGTCGAGGCCCACCACGTCGGCGGTGCGGAAGGTGCCCGAGCTCGCGCGTCCGAGCTTCTTGCCCGTGAGGTCGTCGACCACGTCGGGCGTCAGGCCGAACTTCTCGACTTCCTTCAGGGTCGCCAGCATGCCGGCGATGCCAACGCGGTTGGCGATGAAGTTGGGCGTGTCGTGCGCGCGCACCACGCCCTTGCCGAGCGCGCTGGTGACGAAGGTCTCAAGCTGGTCGAGCACTTCGGTTTCGGTGGTCGGCGTGTTGATCAGCTCGAGCAGGAACATGTAGCGCGGCGGGTTGAAGAAGTGGATGCCGCAGAAGCGCGGTTTGAGCGCCTCGGGCAGTGCTTCACTGAGCTTGGTGATCGACAGGCCCGAAGTGTTCGAGGCCAGGATCGCATGCTTGGCGACATGCGGCGCGATCTTCTTGTAGAGGTCGAGCTTCCAGTCCATGCGCTCGGCGATCGCCTCGATCACGAGGTCGCATTCGCCGAGCTTGGCCAGGTCGTCTTCGTAGTTCGCCTGCTCGATCAGGCCTGCATCGGCGACGTCGGCCAGCGGCGCGGGCTTGAGCTTCTTGAGGTTGTCGATGGCGCGCGTGACGATGCCGTTCTTCGGCCCTTCCTTGGCCGGAAGGTCGAACAGCACGACCGGCACGCGCACGTTGACGAGGTGGGCCGCGACCTGCGCGCCCATCACGCCGGCGCCGAGCACGGCGACCTTTTTCACTTGGAATCTGGACATGATGATTTGCTTCTTGATGCGGAACGCGCGCGGCTACTGCACGCGGCTCCAGGTTTGGGTACGCCAGAAGGGGCCGAGGTAGCCGCGCACCTCGAGCTTCCGGCCGCCGTCGATCGGCGTGAAGCTGGCGCGGTATTCCTTGCCGTTCTCGGGGTCGAGGATCTTGCCGCCTTCCCAGACTTCCTTGCCCTCGGCCTTCTTGCCGCCGCGGATGATCTCCAGCCCTGCGATCGGCTTGCCCTTGCGCTCGTCGGTGCACTCGTCGCAGGCCGCATCGGGCTTGGCGTCCTTGCGCAAGGTCTTCTCGATGCGGCCGGCCAGCGCGCCTCCCGATTCGGCGATGCGGATCTCGGCCTTGGCCTCGCCGCTCTTGTCGTCGATGCTGCGCCAGACGCCCACGGGGGTCATCTGCGCCATGGCCGAGGCGGCCGAGGCCGCGAAGGCGACCGCTGCAAGGGTTGGGAAAAGCGCATTCATGGCGTTCAGGCCAGCGCGGCGTCGGTGTTCATCAACGGGGCGCTGCCGGCGCGCGCGGTGCGCATCAGCGTCGCGGTCTCGGGGAACAGCTTGGCGAAGTAGAAGCGCGCGGTCTGCAGCTTGGCGACATAGAACGGGTCACTGTTACCGTCCGCGATCTCGCGCAGCGCGGTGCGCGCCATCAGCGCGAACATGTAGCCGAAGACGAAGTGGCCCGCGACACGCAGGTAGTCGACCGCAGCGGCGCCGACTTCATCGGGGTTCTGGAAGCCCTTGAAGCCGATCTCGGTCGTGAATTTGGTGAGCTGCTCGCCGAGCACCGCCACCGGCGTGATGAACTCGCTCATCTTCTCGTTGACGCCCTCTTCCTCGACCAGCTTGCCCACCAGCTTGCCGAACTTCTTCAGCGTCGCGCCGTTGTTGCCCAGCACCTTGCGGCCCAGCAGATCCAGCGACTGGATCGTGTTGGTGCCTTCGTAGATCATGTTGATGCGGTTGTCGCGCACGAACTGCTCCATGCCCCATTCCTTGACGAAGCCGTGGCCGCCGAAGACCTGCATGCAGGCGTTGGTCGAGATGTGGCCGTTGTCGGTCAGGAAGGCCTTGACGATTGGCGTCAGCAGCGCCACCACCTCGCCCGAATCCTTGCGCACCTTCTCGTCGGGGTGGTTGTGCTCCTTGTCGAGCAGGAGCGTGCAGAAGATCGCCAGGGCCCGGCCGCCTTCGGCGTAGGCCTTGGCGGTCATCAGCATCTTGCGCACGTCGGGGTGGACGATGATCGGGTCGGCGTCCTTGTCCTTGGCCTTGACGCCCGACAGCGAGCGCATCTGGGTGCGGTCCTTGGCGTAGGCCAGCGCATTCTGGAAGGCCACCTCGGTCAGGCCCAGCGACTGGTTACCGACGCCCAGGCGGGCCGCGTTCATCATCACGAACATCGCCGCCAGGCCCTTGTTCGGCTGTCCGACCATCGTGCCGCTGGCGCCCTCGATCACGATCTGCGCGGTGGCGTTGCCGTGGATGCCCATCTTGTGCTCGAGGCCGCCGCAATAGATTGCGTTGCGGCTGCCGAGCGAGCCGTCGGCGTTGACGTTGAACTTCGGCACCACGAACAGGCTGATGCCCTTGCTGCCCTTGGGCGCGTCCGGCAGGCGTGCCAGCACCAGGTGGATGATGTTCGACGTCATGTCGTGCTCGCCGGCCGAGATGAAGATCTTGTTGCCGGTGATCTTGTAGCTGCCGTCGGCTTGCGGTTCGGCCTTGGTGCGCAGCAGGCCGAGGTCGGTGCCGCAGTGCGGCTCGGTCAGGCACATGGTGCCGGTCCATTCGCCCGAGGTGAGCTTGGGCAGGTAGGTCTTCTTCTGCTCGTCGGTGCCGTGCGCGGCCAGCGCCTCGTAGGCGCCGTGCGAGAGGCCCGGGTACATCGTCCAGGCCTGGTTGGCCGAGTTGAGCATCTCGTAGACGCACTGGTTCACCGCATAGGGCAGGCCCTGGCCACCGTAGGCCGGGTCGCAGGACAGCGCCGCCCAGCCGCCTTCGATGAACTTGGCGTAGGCATCCTTGAAGCCCTTGGGCGTCTTCACCTCGTGCGTGGTCTTGTCGAGCACGCAGCCTTCTTCATCGCCGCTGATGTTGAGCGGGAAGGTGACCTCGGAGGCGAACTTGCCACCTTCTTCGAGGATCGCGTTGATGGTGTCGGCATCGACCTCGGCATGCTTGGGCATCTCCTTGAGTTCTTCGGTGATGTTGAGCACTTCGTGCATCACGAACTGCATGTCGCGCAGAGGCGGGGTGTAGGCGGGCATGGAAGGGTCTCCGGGAAATGGTAAGGAACGAAAAGAGGGAAGCGAACCGCGCGCGATCAGCGAGCGGTCTTCAAGCGGCGCGGCGCCGGTGCGGGCGCGCCGAGCAATGTGTCGGTCGCGCCGCAGCGGCGCAGGATGTTGTCGAAGCCCACATTGGCACGCGCCAGCGAATCGGGCGAGCGCAGGAAGCGGGCCTCGTAGTGCAGTGCGAGGATCAGAGCGTGGATCTCGAACGCGATCTGCTTGGCGTCGGCGTCCTGGCTCAGGTGGCCCTCGGTCTGGGCCTGCAGCACGGCGCGGTACATCGCGGCCAGCCAGGTGTTGACCGAGTCGGCCAGCGCGTCGCGCACCGGGCCGGTGCGGTCGTCGAATTCGACCGCGCCGCTGATGTAGATGCAGCCGGAGTCGATTTCGGCCGAGGTGCGCTTCATCCAGTTGGCAAACATCGCGCGCAGGCGCGGCAAGCCGCGTGGCGCCTTCAGCGCCGGGTAGAACACCTCGTGCTCGAAGCGCGCGTGATACTCGCGGATCACCGAGATCTGCAGTTCCTCGCGCGAGCCGAAGTGCGCGAAAACGCCCGACTTGCTCATCTTCGTGACCTCGGCGAGGGCGCCGATCGACAGGCCCTCGAGGCCGATCTGAGCCGCCAGGCTGAGCGCCGCGTCGATGATGACGGCCTTGGTCTGCTGGCCCTTGGCGGGCAGGCGGGAAGGCTTGGCTGAAACGGCGGTGTGGGGCATCAGGGAGGGCGACGGGAATAAAACGAACGGTCGTGCTATTTTGCAGGAGATCGACGGCTTCCCAAAGCGAAAAGACCCGCTGTGCTAGTGGGTCTTTCATGGAGTTTGGTCAGATGCCCCCGGCTGGCATCGACACCGCGCGTAGGAGTCGTCCGACATACAGCGCCGCGCAGCCGTGCAGAGTAGAGCCTTGTGTCTGTCGTCCAGGGGAGCAAGAGGCCATGTCAGTCGTATGCAATGTCTGCGGAAGCGCCAATCGCCCGAAGGCGAAGTACTGCGTGGGCTGCGCGCATCCACTGCCCGGATTCACGCCCACGGGGCCCGGCGCGCTCGATGCCGTCATGGCGGTCCGCCCCGCCTCCGACGCGACGCCGCGCGGCGCTGTCGGCGCGCGCGCCGGCGCCGAGGTTCCAGTGCTTCCGGCGGAAACGGCCGCCTTCTGGCTGAAGGCCGGCGTTGTCGGTCTCGCAATGATCCTGGGCTTCGCGGCCTGGTGCTTCCATGTTACGCACAAGCCCGGCGCGCCGCCGCTGCGAGAGCAGATCCTGTCCCTGGTAATGCCGGAGTCCCTGAAACCCAGGGCCCTCCCGGCAGCCACGGTGCCGTCGACCGCAGCTGCGTCTGCCGACGAGGTGCAAGAGGCCCCGCCTGCCACGCTTCGAATCACTCCGACCGTGCAGAGCGCGGCCACGCGGGCCGAGCCGCAGCCGGCCCGGCGCCCGACCCCGCCGCTGGCAGATGCGCCCCGGCCGATCGCACACGCCAGAACGGCGCCCGCCTCGTCACGCAGGAACCTGCCCGATACGCCGCCACCGGCCGCCACCGAGAGCCCCATCGCCCGCACCACGCCGGATCCCGGCCCGCCGATCGCTGCCGGTCCCGGTCCCCTGTACGACCGAGGGCAGGCGCCGTTGCAGCGATTCGCCGATTCCGGCCCCCCGGTCGTGCCGGGGCCCGGACCGCTTTACAACTTCTCGCGCGCGCCCGTGCGGGCGCCTTTCGGCCCGAGCGGCAACGATCCGGGTCCGCCGCTGGCGGCGGGGCCGGGACCGCAGTTCGACTATTCAGCGCGTTCGGCCACCACCCGGTAGCGCGGCACCGTCAAGCAGGCGTATCGGGCAGGTTCTTGAAGCTGCCGTGGCGCCCCTCGCCACCGACGAAACGCGCAGCACCCGCAACGGCTTCCTCGAGCGCCACCGGGACACCCTGAGCGCCTTCGGCGCGCAACGCCTGGGCCAATGGCAGGTCCCACTGGCCGTAAGCAGACGCGCGATCGGCCAGCATGCATCGCTGAGGGAAGGCCGCGATCTCGCGTGCCAGCTCCTCGGCCGCTTGGCGGGCGCTGCCGGGCTCGACCCCGCGGTTGGCGAGGCCCATCGCCAAGGCTTCCTCGGCGCCGACCGGTCGGCCGGTCAGGATCATGTCGAGCGCGCGGCCCATGCCGACGATGCGCGGCAGCCGCACCGTGCCGCCGTCGATCAGCGGCACGCCCCAGCGGCGGCAGAAGACGCCGAACACGGCGTCGCGCTCCATCACCCGCAGGTCGGCCAGCAGTGCGAGTTCGAGCCCGCCCGCGACGGCATAGCCGCTGACCGCGGCGACCAGCGGCTTGGACAGCGCCATGCGGCTCGGGCCCATCGGCCCGCTGCCGCCGCCCTCGGGATCGAGCTCGTGGCGGCGCGCGGGATCGGCCAGCGCACGGAGGTCGGCACCGGCGCAGAAGTGGCCGCCGGCCCCCCACAGCACCGCCACCTGCAACGCATCGTCGGCCTCGAAGTCCTCGAAGGCGCGCCGCAGCGCCGCCGCCATCGGGCCATCGACCGCGTTGCGAACGGACGGACGATCCAGGACGATCGTGCAGACGGGTCCGTCGATCTCGGTCCTGACGAATGAACTCAACATGGCGTGACTCCTTGCGGCCAGGCCGCCGCCGTCAATCCTCGAAGACTTCGGTATCCACCTCGGCGCTGCTCTGGACGCCGTAGCGCGCGCCGCTCACGGTGCGCTGGTTGATCAGCGCATCGACCCGCGCGAACAGCTCGGGCGCCAGCTGCACCTGCTCGGCCTGCAGGTCTTCTTGCAGGTGGTCAAGTTGCGTCGTCCCGGGGATCGGGATGATGTGCTCGCCACGCGCCAGCAGCCAGGCCAGCGCCAGTTGCGCCGGCGTGCAGCCGGCCTCTTTCGCCAGCGCGGTATAGGCCGGCAGCAGTTCGAGGTTGCGCGCATAGTTCTCGGGCGAGAAGCGAGGCATCGCGCGACGGATGTCCTTGGCGTCGAGCGTCGACACGTCGTGCAGCACGTCGCACRGGAAGCCGCGCGCCAGCGGGCTGAAGGCGACCAGCGCCGCGCCCAGCTCGCGGCAGGCCTGCAGCACGGCGATCTCGGTGTTGCGGCTCCAGAGCGAATACTCGTTCTGCACCGCGGCGATTGGATGCACCGCGTGCGCGCGGCGCAAGGTGGCGGCCGAGACCTCGGACAAGCCCAGCGCGCGCACCTTGCCTTCCTCGACCAGCCGCGACATCTCGCCGACCGAGTCCTCGATCGGCACCGACTTGTCCCAGCGGTGCAGGTAGTAGAGGTCGATGACCTCTGTCTGCAGCCGCCGCAGGCTGTCCTCGCAGTTGCGGCGCAAGGTGGCGGGCTTGCCGTCGATCACCCGGCGCACCGTGCCGTCGTCGCCGGGCACGCCCCCCATGCCGCCCTTGCTGGCCAAGGTGAAGGCGCTGCGGTGCGGCTTCAGCACCCGCCCGACCAGCTTCTCGTTGGCACCGAAGCCGTAGAGCGCAGCGGTGTCGAACAGCGTCACGCCGGCATCGAGCGCCGCCAGTAGCAGCCGCTCGCCCTGCTCCACCGACGGCGGCACGCCGTAGGCATGGCTCAGGTTCATACAGCCGAGGCCGATGGCGCTGACCGAGAAGGGGCCGAGTTGTCGCTTGTGCATGACGCGGCTCAGCTCTGCAGCTGCTTCTCCAGCTGCTGCAGCACCTGGTAGCAAGGCAGCACCTGCGCCACGCTCGAGTTGGGTTCGCGGCCCTCGCGGATCGCGGCGAAGAACTCGCGGTCCTGCAGCTCGATGCCGTTCATTGACACGTCGACCTTCGAGACGTCGATCGGCTCTTCCTTGCCGTTGAACAGGTCGTCGTAGCGCGCGATGTAGGTGCCGGTGTCGCCGATGTAGCGGAAGAAGGTGCCCAGCGGCCCGTCGTTGTTGAACGACAGCGACAGCGTGCAGATCGCACCGTTGGCGGCCTGCAGCTGGATCGACATGTCCATCGCGATGCCCAGCGTCGGGTGGATCGGGCCCTGCACCGCATTGGCCTTCACGATCGGGCTGCCGGCCTGGTAGGCGAACAGGTCGACCGTGTGGGCCGCGTGGTGCCACAGCAGGTGGTCGGTCCAGCTGCGCGGCTGGCCCAGCGCGTTCATGTTGGTGCGGCGGAAGAAGTAGGTCTGCACATCCATCTGCTGGATGTTGAACTCGCCGGCCACGATCTTCTTGTGCACCCACTGGTGGCTCGGATTGAAGCGGCGCGTGTGGCCGCACATCGCGACCAGCCCGGTTTCCTTCTGCAGGTCGGCGACGGCCTGCGCATCCTTCAGCGAATCGGCCAACGGGATCTCGACCTGCACGTGCTTGCCGGCTTTCAGCGCGGCGATGCTCTGCGAGGCGTGCATCTGCGTCGGCGTGCAGAGGATCACGGCGTCGACTTCCTTCAGCGCCAGCGAGTCGGCGAGTTCGGTCGTGACATGGCCGATACCGTACTTGGCGGCCACTTCGCGCGTCTTGTCGAGCTCGCGGCTGACCAGCGAGACGACTTCGACGCCGTCGATGTTCTTGATGCCGTCGAGGTGCTTGATGCCGAAGGCGCCGGCACCGGCAAGGGCGACTTTGATGGTCTTGGTCATTGGTTCTCCAGGATGAGATGGCCCACGGCCGTGTTGGACGCGGGAACGTGGAAGAAGCGGTGTGCCACCTTCGGCGGCTTGCCGCCGGCGACGTCGGCCATCGCGCCGCGGGCGATCAGCCACATCACGAGCTCGATGCCTTCGGAGCCGGCCTCGCGCACGTACTCGATGTGCGGCACCTTCGAGAGTCCGTCGGGATCGGCGATCAGGCGGTCGAGGAACTTGTTGTCCCACTCGGCGTTGATCAGGCCGGCGCGCGGCCCCTGCAGCTGGTGGCTCATGCCGCCGGTGCCCCAGATCTGGACGGTGAGATCTTCGTCGTAGGACTCGATCGCGCGGCGGATCGCCTGGCCCAGCATGAAGCAGCGCCGTCCGCTCGGCACCGGGTACTGCACCACGTTGACCGCGAACGGGATCACCGGGCAGGGCCAGGCGCCGGGCTGGCCGCACATCAGCGACAGCGGCACCGTGAGGCCATGGTCGACGTCCATCTTGTTGACGATCGTGAGGTCGAAGTCCTGCTGGATCACGCTCTGCGCGATGTGCGCGGCCAGCGGCGCATGGCCGATGACGGTCGGCACGGGACGCGGGCCCCAGCCTTCGTCGGCCGGCTGGTATGAATCGGCGGTGCCGATCGCGAAGGTCGGGATCATGTCCAGGCTGAAGGCCGTGGCATGGTCGTTGTAGACCAGGAAGACGACGTCGGGCTTGTTGCCCTTCATCCATTGCTTGGAGAAGTCGTAGCCCGCGAACAGCGGCTGCCAGTAGGGCTCGTTCGACTTGCCGAGGTCGAGCGCGGCGCCGATGGCGGGCACGTGCGAGGTGTAGACGGATGCGGTGATTCGGGCCATGTCAGCTCTCTTTCTTGCCGGCGGCGCCCTGGGGCTGCCGGTTCGGTTGCGCGTCGCCGTCCTCGCCGAGGCGGCGGTTGCCTTCGACCGAACGGCCGCCCTTGATCATCATGTCGCGGTATTCCTCTTCGGTCATGCCGGTCATGCTGCCGGCCATCTGCTGGAAGCTCTTGCCGTCGGTGGCGCCGATCTTGGCCAGGAAGTAGATGTTGCCGCCGAGCTGGATGCAGCGGTTGAGGTCGCGCGACAGCACGGCCCGCTTCTGCTCCTCGGTCATCGGCCACTCGTCGAGGTAGGCCCGCTCGTCGGCCTTGAAGCGCTCGCGGTTGGCGGCCTTCATGAGCGACATGCAGAACTGGTTCAGGTGGTAGCCGAGGCGCGATTGCTCGGCATCGAAGATGGTCGTGCCGGGCACGTCCTTGTAGGGTTTCTCGAGCGACATTACTTCAGCTCCGGCCAGTACAGGCGCGTCGGGTTGTCGACCAGCAGCTTGTGCTGCAGTTCGGCCGTCGTCGCGATCTGCGGAATGAAATCGACCAGCAGGCCATCGTCGGGCATGTGGTCCTTGAGGTTCGGGTGCGGCCAGTCGGTACCCCACAGCACGCGGTCCGGGAAGCTCTCGACCACCTTGCGGGCGAAGGGCACGACGTCCTGGTAGGCCGCCTGCTCGCCGTTCAGCGCCTTCGGGCCGGTCAGCGACAGCCGTTCGGGGCAGCTGACTTTGCTCCAGACGTTGGTGTGCTCGCGCATGAACTTGAGGAACAGCTCGAACTCGGGGCCGTCGATCGGCTTGCTGACATCGGGGCGGCCCATGTGGTCGACCACCACCGTGGTCGGCAGCGCAGTGAAGAAGTCCCACAGCTCGGGCAGGTCGACCGCCTCGAAGTAGATCACCACGTGCCAGCCCAGCGGCGCGATGCGGTTGGCGATCTCGAGCAGCTCGTCCTTGGGCGTGAAGTCGACCAGCCGCTTGACGAAATTGAAGCGCACGCCGCGCACGCCGGCGTCGTGCAGTTCCTTCAGCTCGGCGTCGCTGATGCTGCGTTTCACCGTGGCGATGCCCTTGGCGCGGCCGTTGGCGGCCTTCAGCGCATCGACCATCGCGCGGTTGTCGGCGCCGTGGCAGGTGGCCTGCACGACCACGTTCTTGTCGAAGCTGAGATGGTCGCGCAGGGCGAACAGCTGGGCCTTCGAGGCGTCGCAGGGCGTGTACTTGCGCTCGGGGGCGAACGGGAACTGGTCGCCCGGGCCGAACACGTGGCAGTGCGCATCGACGCTGCCGGGCGGCACCTTGAAGCGGGGCTTCGAGGGGCCGGCATACCAGTCGAGCCAGCCGGGGGTCTTGGTGAATTGAGTCATGGCGTCAGTCCAGGGTGATGCTGGCCTTGCGGATCACGTCGCCGAAGCGCTGCGTCTCGGCCTTGGCGAACTGGTTGAATTGGTCGCGCGTCTGCGGGAAGGGTTCGTAGCCGAAGCTCTTGAACTTCTCGAGCACGTCGGGGCTGGCGAGCGCGGCCTCGATGTCCTTCTTGATCTTGTCGGTGACCGCCGGCGTCAGGCCCGGCGGCACCGCGATCGCGTTCCAGCCCGTGACCTCGAAGCCCTTGGGTCCGCCTGATTCACCCAC
>NZ_JBFUIU010000299.1:0-10377 GCF_056401695.1 Variovorax sp. P4_D9 | reverse complement strand
ATCCGGGGAAGCTCAACTTCGGCACGGTGCCCGGAAGTGCGGCCCACCTTGCCACAGAATTGTTCAAGAGCATGGCGGGCATCAACATCGTTCAGGTTCCTTACAAGGGAGCTGCTCCAGCCACCAACGATCTGATTGCCGGGCAGATCGACTTGAGCTTTGCCTCTACTCCCGGTGTGCTCTCTCACATCAAGGCAGGTAAGCTGCGGGCCTTGGCAGTCACCAGCGGCGAGCGTCTGAAAGCCTTGCCCGACGTACCGACGCTGTCCGAATCTGGTCTTTCGGGTTACAGCGCCGCCGTGTGGTACGGCATCGTGGTGCCGGCGCGCACGTCGACGGCCATCATTACCAGACTCAACACTGAGTTGACCGGCATCCTGCGCGACAAGCAGGTGATCAACCAGATGATGCAGAACGATTTCGACCCCGCGGGCTCCAGCCCGGAACAGTTCGGCGCATTTATCAAGACGGAAACCGAAAAGTGGGCGAAGGTCGTCAAGACCTCAGGCGCGAAGGTGGGATGATGCGCGTCGTCCGCTCTGACAAGCACTGCCGCACAACTCAAGAACCGTTGGCAGTTCATCCATGCTAGTTTGCGCATCTGGTTTCCGTGAACTAGTCGTCACGCCTTGGACTTCGCTACCGGCGGAGCTCCAGCCAACGCGAGCCTCCGAATGGATGCATATCAACCGGCGTGCATCGACAGCGGTCACTTTCCTGGAGGGCCCCGTGCTCGCGCCTGATGGAAAGCTCTACTGCGTAGACATCCCCGGTGGACGCGTTCTGATGGTGGATCCCGCCGGGGTTTGGTCGGAGGTCTGCCGCTACGACGGCTGGCCCAACGGCATGAAGCTCTTGCCCGATGGCTACCTCCTGGTGGCCGATGCGCGGCACGGGTTGGTCCGGATCAACCCCGCCACAGGCGACGTGGAAATGGTGCTGACCCATGCTGCCACGCAGGGTTTCCTGGGGCTCAACGATCTGCAGGTGACGCAGGACGGCGCCGTGTGGTTTACCGACCAGGGGCAAACCGGGTTGCACGACCCCTCGGGCCGTGTTTATCGTTGGCAGGGCGGCGAACTCCGCTGCGTGCTCGACCATTTGCCCAGCCCCAACGGCTTGCGTGTCACCGACGACGGCGCGGAACTGTATTTGGCGGTGACCCGTGACAACAGCGTGTGGCGCGCCCCGCTGACCACGAGCGGCCAACCCACCAAGGTCGGCCGCTTCGCCAGCTTCTACGGCCCTACCGGTCCCGACGGCATCCATATCGACCACGAGGGACTGCTATGGGTGTGCCTCCCCGGCGCCGATGCGGTGTGGGTTCTCAACCGCAAGGCCGAGGTGGTCGCGCGCGCTGTCTTTCCGGACGGTGCATTTCCCACCAACTTGGCGATGGACTCGGCGGGTCAGCGAATCGCAGTGACCTGCTCCGGAGTAGAAGCGATTTTCTTGGTAGCGCGTTCTGGTGTCTTGAGTTGAATGACCAGCACTGTCGGCTGCAAGCTCGACCCTGCTGCGCCAGCACCATGATGGCTACGTGCATGCGATGCGCGTCTCGATCGCTGGGATGCGCGCGGACGCAGGCGTTGACCAGGCGACGATGGAAGCGCCCAGCATCTGCCGGCGTTTCGAGGGAAATTGCGAGGACGACGTCAGCAGCCGCGCGCTTCAAGCGTGAAGCACCAGCTCGGTCGTGCCGCCGTCGATGGTGATTTCCGGACGCAGGGAGCGGCATGAATTACAAGGTGCCCGCGCTATGCGCGGCGCCCAAGCTGGAAATCGCCGATCTCTTCCCACATCACCACTGGATTCGAGTACATCGGAAAGTGCCCGCAACGGGGAATCTCGGAGAGACGGACGCCGCGAGATTGGATGTGCTTAAGGTAGGACAGCGATGCGTTCTGCTGCCCGTACATGAACATCGTCGAGCATGGGAGGCCAAGAAACTTCTCTATCAAGGCGCCGTTGTCCGAGAGATCAACCATCGATTCGAAGATCCCGCGCACCGCAGCCGCGCGGACCTTGTGCCGCAGGCTTGCGGCGTACAACGCGCTAGCATACGCGGGGGCATGACGCGTGCGCTCGATAAAGTCGTCGAAGAAGCGCTCTGCATCCTCTTGCTGATAGTCGACCACTTGGCGGCTGAGGAAGCAGTCTTCAGGCGCGATGTTGCCTTCGATGTTGACAAAACTCAGCACGCGATCGGGGTTCTGCTGAGCGAGCAGCAATGCGCTCAGACCCCCCATCGAATGCCCGACCAGGTGAAAGCGTTCGAATCCAACGGCCCGCAACACTTCCGTCGCCGTCTCGACCAGGAAGGGTATCGAGACCCGCGACAGATCTGTGCAGTGCGTCTCCCCACAACCCGGAGCGTCGTACGCGACAAAAGGATGCCCGTCGAAGATCCGATAGCGACCGATATCGGCGTAGTCCTCCTTCGTCGAGCCGAAGCCGTGCAGGAACACGATCGGATCCAGCAAGCCTGTGCGATGGATGGCCGCCACGCCCATGTCGACCCCCGCGACACGGAGAGGCAATGTGGATGTGCTGAACTCTGTCTTCATCGGCTTACCTCGAAACGAGTGGATCGGCAGAAGTCCTGGATCGCGCGGCATGCCTTCATCAGCGCCTCGTTCTCCAGGGCGTAGGCGATCCGAACATATGGGCCGAGCCCGAACGCGCTGCCATGCACTGCAGCGACATCGGCCTCGTCCAGCAGCGCATTGACCACATCTTGATCGCTGTCGAGGCGCGTGCCCGCGCGCGTGGTCTTACCGATCAGGCCTTCGCACGAAGYGAATGCGTAGAACGCCCCCTGCGGCATCGCACAGCGAAGCCCCTCGGCCTGGTTGAGTTGCTCCACGATCAGGTCGCGGCGTCGCTGAAAGACTGCGCGCGACTGTGCGATGAAATCCTGCGGGCCTTGCAGGGCTGCCAGTGCCGCATGCTGCGAGATCGTGGACGCGCCGGAGGTCTGCTGGCCCTGCAGCTTTTCCATCGCCTCTATGAGCCAGCCAGGTCCCGTACCAAAACCGATGCGCCAGCCCGTCATCGCGTAGGCCTTGGAGACACCATTCATGGTCAGCACGCGCTCGCGCAGCCTCGGTTCCACCTGGGCGATCGTGCAGAACTCGGCGTCGTCGAAGGTCAGGTGCTCGTAGATGTCGTCGGACAGCACCAGGACCTGCGGGTGCGCCAGCAGCACTTCGGCCAGCGCCTGCAGTTCGGCTCGGTTGTAGACGGCACCAGTCGGGTTGGACGGCGAGTTCAGGATCAGCCAGCGCGTTTGCGGCGTGATGGAGGACTGCAGTGCTGGTGCCGTGAGCTTGAACCCGCTGTCCGCGCCGCAGGCGATGATGGCCGACGTCGCACCGCAAAGCTGCACGATCTCCGGGTAGCTCACCCAGTAGGGGGCTGGAACGATGACCTCGTCGCCCTCGTTCAGCGTGGCCGCGAGGGCATTGAAGATCACCTGCTTTCCGCCTGTGCAGACCAGCGTGTCGCGCCAGTCGACGCCCAGCCCGTTCTCGCGCTGGAACTTTGTGGCGATGGCCTCGCGCAACGCGCGCAGGCCGGCGACCTGCGTGTAGCGGGTGTGGCCAGCGCGGATCGCGGCGATGCCCGCTTCCCGCACATGCTCCGGCGTGTCGAAGTCGGGCTCTCCCGCGCTCAGCGAAATGACCTTCGCGCCGCTCGCGCGGCGGGCGGCCACGCGATCCATGACCTTGTAGGTCGCCGAAGGCCGTGCTGCGGCAAGGAAGCGGTTTAAGGCGTGGGCCGGCGCTGTCATTTGCCGTCTCTCCAGCTCGTAAGGCCCATCAGTTCCAGCGTGGATTTGCCCTGCATCAGCGCCTCCATCATCCTGGCCTCCTTGTCGGCGCGGGCCTGGCCCTGGGCCAGCGTGTAGTCGACATGGGCCGCGGGAATGACGAGCACGCCGTCATCGTCAGCCACCACCAAATCGCCTACCGCCACGGGGGTGCCGGTAAAGCTGATGGGTTTGCCGACCGAGGGCGCACTGGCCGTGATCGTGCCGCGCATGGAAATGCCCCGAGCGAACACCGGAAATCGCCGTGCCATAAGCGCCGCGATATCGCGCACGCCGCCATCGATGACAAGTCCCACGACACCGGCCGCCTCGGCGGCCACGGTCAGCACCTCGCCCCAGTAGCCGCTCACGAAGCCATGCGTGGAGACCACGAGCACGCTGCTGCGCGGCACTTTTTCCATGGCGATGTGAATCGACAGGTTGTCGCCGGGCGAGCATTCGAGCGGATATGCCGGGCCGGAGACCGAGGCGCCGAGCCACACGCTCCTGATAGCGGAATCGACGGCACTGGTGTGAAGACCAGAGGCCTCGAATAGCGTGGAGGTGCCAAGCATGCAGGCCTGCGCCAGATCTGCAGGGCTGTAGCGGTCAGCAGCGGTGGTCATGCTTGTTGTTCCTTTGATTGCAGCTTGTGGTAGCCCAGCGCGGTCCGCGCCTCGCCCAGGGACTTGCCCTGCGTGATCTGTTCGCGAATGCGCGACTCAACTTCTTCGATCCTGCGGGCCGTCTCGGCTACATCACGGGCACGCCCGCGCGGCACGAAGACCACACCGTTGGCATCGGCGACCACAATGTCGCGCGCGACCACACGCACGGTGCCGACGGCCACCGTGGTGTTCACGGATTCGACCTGTACCCGGTCCTTGCCGGTGCGCATGAAGCGGCCCAACGAGAACGTGGGGTAGTTGTCACCCAAGGCCTTGCTCACATCGCGACAGACGCCGTCGATCACCGTTCCCGCGATGCCGCGCTGGACGGCGCACTGGGTCATGATGTCGCCCCAGACGGTGCAGTCGGTGCGACCGTCGTTGTCGATCACGACCATGTCGCCCGGCGCCACGTCGTCGATGAAGTCGCCCACGGTGCCAGGCGGGTTGCTGGCCGGCACGTACTTGACGGTAAAGGCGGGACCCACCGTGGTCTTGGTGTAGTTGGCCAGCGGCATGATGCCCATCGCTTGGCCGTGCAGGCCCAGCCTATCCATGGCATCGGACACGCCGGGAGTGTCCAGCCCTTCGAAAAGGGCGACGAGCTCTTCGTCTTCTGCGCTGGCCTTGAGGGGATTCGTCATTTGAAATGCTCCAAGAGAAGGTGTGGAATTCAGTGGCCGCGAATGGCTTCGAATTCTTTGTCGTGCATGACCTCGGCCACCGAACGCCCTGCACGCACCGCGGCGACCATGCCGTCCTGTCGGCGGGCGATGCGCTCGCTGAGTTGCAGCACCTCCTCGATGCGCGCGGCCGGCACGAAGACCGTGCCGCAGCGATCCGCGATCACGTAGTCGTCCTGCTGCACAGTGACGCCAGCGATCTGCACCGGCTTGCCTGCGTCGAGCTGGACCACTCGGTTCCGCGCGCTGATCATCGTGATGCCGCGGCCGTACACCGGATACTCGATCGACTCGCTGCCCTCGATGTCGCGGCTCAGCCCGTCGATCACGGAACCGCGCACATTCTTGGCACGGGCCGCGTTGGCCAAGATGTCGCCCCAGCAGGAGATGCCGTCCACGCCGCCCGCGATGACCAGCACGCGGTCGTCGGTGTTCACCGCATCGATCACGGGGGAGATCAGATGCACGGTGGGCGTGGCGTCGGCCTTGGGGCCCAGCTGGATGGTGCTGGCGCGACCGGTGATCTTCGGACAGTTCCACAGCGGTTGAAGCCCGTAGGTGGCGCCGGGCAGGCCGAGGAAGTCGAGCGCATCGGACACCGTATTGGTGTCGAGCGATGCAAGGCGATCGAGCAGTGTTGTCTGGGTCATCAAGAAGAACTCCTTTGAAGATGCGCTAAGCATCGTCCCCGGTGCCTGATCTRTAAATTTCCTATTTGCTATCTCGCTGATACGATTAGCGGATCAGACGTCGCCCGACACCCCGGATTCCCGGGGCGTTCAGGTCGGTGAGGAGGTGACTCAGATGAGCAGCACAATTGACTTCCGGCTGATCCGACAACTCTGGATGTTCCTGGCCGTGGCTGAAGAGCAGCATTTCGGCCGCGCGGCCAAGCGGCTGAATATGTCGCAGCCCCCACTCACCGAGCAGATCAAAGTGCTGGAGCAATCGCTCAAGCTGCAATTGTTCGACCGTTCGCGGCGTGGCACGCAGCTAAGCCCCGCGGGTGCGGCGATCCTCCCGGCAGTGCGCCAGTTCGCTGGGCAGGTGGAGCGGTTGGAGCGTGTTGTCCGCGAAGTTTCAGCCGRCCAGTCGGGTGTGCTGCACATCGGCGCCATCACATCCGCCATGCTTGATACGGTGCCGCCGCTACTGACCGCCCTGCGGCAGGCACATCCGAACCTGACGCTGCTGATCCGCGAGATCGATAGCGTCGAGGCGATTCCCTGCCTGGAAGCGGGCGAACTGGACCTTGCCTTCGTACGTTTGGATGGCGAGGTCGGCACGGGAATCGCCACGCTTCCGCTGGCAGAGGACCGTCTCGCAGTCGCGCTGCCGAAAGACCATGCGCTCGCGGCATTGCCTCGGGTCAGGCTGCGATCGCTCGCCGACGAACAATTGGTGATGTCTTCTCGCCAGGTTAGCCCGGTCTACTTCGACATGTTGATCGGCGTCTGTCGGTCACATGGCTTTGCACCGCGTGTCCTGCACGAGGTGCGATCGGTCACCTCTCAGATTGCCTACGTCGGTTGTGGCCAGGGCGTTGCATTGGTGCCGGCGTCAATGCGAAAACTCGCGCCTGAAAACGTCGTCGTCCGACCACTGAAGGAAAAGATCATGGTGGTAACCGCGGCACTCGCATGGAGTACCAAACGCCATCATCCGATGGTGGATGCTGCGGTTTCATGGTTGCGAAGCAGAGACTCGCACTGACGATGGCGACGACCTTCGCTGAGCAAGGCGCAGGAGCCAGGGCTGCTTTCAAGCACTTGTCGCATACGGGCCCACTCATGAGAGGTCCACTACGGACGACACGGTGTACGATTCGCCGCAGGCGCCCTTCGCCTGCCCGGTACGGGTCCCTCGCCATTCCGAGTACGGCGGCAGCTACGTCAACCCTGAAGCATGCTGCGTGAAGTCGGCGTTGGTCTTCTATCGCCGCTGGGCGGCGTAGTAGTCGCGCACCAGGTCCAGCCGGGCCGAGTCATAGCCCGAGGCCGCGCGTGGCACGTCGCCGAAATCCAGATAGGCTTGGGACGAGCCCTGGTACGCAGGCCAGGTCGGCAGCTCCCCTCCTCCCGGGTTCCCTGTCTTCGCGAATCGCACCCACGCATCAGCCATGGCATGCGCGACAATCTCGTCCGTTGGATCGAACGGGCGCTGTCGGCCTCGGTGCGGCGCACGCAGGTTGTCGAACACGAATTGGAGTTCATCGCCATGGCTCGGCGGCGCAGCTGCGCCGTTGCGGTGTCGCGAGAACACGTAGCGGTAGGCCGGCACGCCGAACTGGTTGTGCGCTTTGAGCATCTCGCGCGCGCCGAACAGGAACTGCGTATCACTGAAGAGGTCAGAGAGCGCTTGCGGAACCTGCGCATCTTGCGCGACGCCGTACGCCTGAAATGCTCGACCTTCCATTCCCGGGAAAGTTCTGCCCAAGTAGCTGCGGAGGTCTTGCGTCGTCTTCACAGCAAGATTGCGCGTGGCCCCGCCACCCTCGTTCGCCACATTGCCGACGAGCACACGGACCTTCTGGAACTTTCCCTGCCCGTAGGCCCTGTAGTCGGGCTGCCGGACGACATGGCCGTCGGCCACGATACTGAGCGGCCTCGAACTCGTCATCTCCGGCTCCCGGAGGGCAGCTTTGCTCAGGCGCTCCACTACTTCGGCCGCGGTAAGCTTGCGAAGCTCCTTGATGCTCGATCCGACCGAGGTGCCATAGGCCTCTGCTTCCTTCAGCGTGGACATCGGGCGCATCACGCCGACGCTCTGCATGATGGCCTGCTGGAACAAGCCCTCAGCCAGGGGAGAAGCGACGAGCGTGCTGATGGAGTGCGCGCCCGCTGATTGACCGAACACCGTCACATTGCCGGCATCCCCACCGAAGGCAGCCGCATTGCGCCGCACCCAGTTCAATGCGGCGATTTGATCCAGCAGCCCGTAGTTGCCGGAACTGCGCGAGGGGGACTCCGCGCTGAGTTCGGGGTGGGCCATGAAGCCCAGCAGACCCACACGGTAGTTGAGGGTTACGACGACCACACCGCGACGTGCGAGCGCTTCCCCATCGTAGGATGGATGCGAGCCGGAGCCATAGGTGAATCCGCCGCCGTAGATCCACACCATGACCGGCAGCTTCTCGCCGGCCTGCTTCGCGGGCGACCAGACATTGACGCTGAGGCAGTCTTCGCTCATGCCCGCGCCGCGAAGCTCCGGATACTCCGCAGGTTGCATGCAGTCCGGACCAAATTTGCTGCCATTCCGCGTACCGCTCCAGGGCTGCGCGGGTTGAGGGGGACGCCAGCGGTTCTCGCCCACCGGCGCAGCGGCGTAGGGGATGCCCAAGAACGCACGTACGTCAGCCCCCGTGCCGCTCACGAGCCCGCCGTCGGTCTTCGCCACGCCGAGGCTATCGGCGGCTACCGGCACGTTGCCGCAGGCGGCCACCAGGCACGCCGTCGCCATGCAGATGAGTGTTGTCTTGGCTTTCATGTCCGTCTCTTTGTGCTGATTCAATCCGCCTTGATGCTTGCGTCCTTGATCACCTTCGTCCAAAGGGCGGCCTCCTGGTCGACAAACTTGCCGAGCGCAGGCGGGTCCATGTAGGCGGCGAAAGCACCCTGGTCTTCAACCTTCTTGTGGAAGGACTCGCTCTCGACAATGGTCTTGACCTGCCCAGTCAGGCGTGCAATGACTTCGGGCGGTGTCTTGGCGGGCGCGAACAAGGCGAACCAGGACTCGACCTCATATCCGGGCAGGCCCGCTTCGGCCGTCGTGGGCACATTCGGCATCGAGGGGTGCCGCTTGGGGCCGGCATAGGCCAGCGCCTTGATTTTGCCGGCCTGCACCTGCCCGATGACGGAGGGAGGCGTGGTGATGAACATGTCGACCTGCCCGCTGATCAGGTCGGTCACGACCGGCCCCGCGCCCTTGTACGGAACGTGGGTGGCCGGGACCTTCGCCTGTCGCGAAAACATCTCGCCGGCGATGTGCTGGATGGAGCCATTGCCAGACGACGCGTAGAAGATGCCCTTTCCGTCCTTCTGACCGTTGGCAATGAACTCCTTGAGGTTGATCGCCGGAAGCGTCCCGCTCACGGCAATGACGTGCGGCGCCCGCATGACCAGTGCGATGGGTGCGAAGTCGCTTGTCTTCCACCGGATCTGCGGAAACAGCGCCGGATTGCCGACGTGGTAGCCGGAATACTGCATGAGGAGCGTATAGCCATCAGGCGCCGCGCGTGCCACGGCCTCCGTTCCGATATTGCCGCTCGCGCCGGGCTTGTTGTCGACGATGACCGGCTGCCCCAATGCCTTCACGAGTTGCTCTGAAACCAGGCGGGCCATGATGTCCGTCGAGCCGGCCGCCGCGCTCGGCACGACGATGGTGATGGGCTTGGTGGGATAGGTGTCGGCGTACGCCACTGCAGCGCCGAGCCAGCAGGCACCCATGGTGACCGAGGCAAAGATGACGTTCTTTCTCATGATTCTGTCTCCTTGGGAAGTGTCAGGAACGCTGGGCCTGTTGCCCAACGAGCTCTTGAAGGCGTGATGCCAGCCTGGCTTGTGCACGGTCGCTGGCCCACGCCACGTGAGGCGTGAGCAGCAGGTTCGGAATCGTGGGATCGAGCAGCGGGTGATCCTGCGGCGGCGGCTCGGTCTCGAGCACGTCGATGGCCGCGCCGGCAATCGACCCGCTGCGCAGCGCGTCGGCGAGCGCCACCGGGTCGACCAGCGCGCCGCGACCGGTATTGATGAGCACCGCACCTGCCTTCATCCGTTCAAGCGAAGCGGCATTGATCAACCCCTTCGTCTGCGGCGTGAGCGGCAGGTGCAAAGTGATGGCGTCGGACTCGGCGAGGATCGCATCCAGCGGCAACTCATCGTCCTTGCACGCGCTGCCCGGCGTCTGCGCGAAATGCACGGTCATTCCAACACCGCGCGCCAGCCTTGCAGCGGCTTCGCCGATCCGGCCACGGCCGACGATGCCGAAGCGCGAACCGCCCAGGTCTCGGATGCGCGGCCCGGTCCAGCAGAAGTGACTCGACGCCGTCCAGCGGCCATCCTTCGCCGCGGCTGCATAGCCCAGGATCTCGCGGCGCAAGGCGAATAGCGTGGCGATCGCATGCTCCGCCACCGATTCGCTGCCGTAGTCCGGGACGTTCTGGACGCGGATGCCGCGCGCCTCTGCCGCTTCGACATCGATGTTGTCGGTGCCAGCC
>NZ_JBFUIU010000298.1:0-10393 GCF_056401695.1 Variovorax sp. P4_D9 | reverse complement strand
GGTACCGGCAAGGAACTCATCGCCCGCTGCCTGCATGAACACAGCGAACGGCGCCGCCAGCATTTCGTGCCGCTCAACTGTGGCGGCCTGCCCGAGGCGCTGGCCGAGAGCGAACTGTTCGGCCACGAGGCCGGCGCCTTCACCAGCGCCAATCGCGTGCGCGTGGGCAAGTTCGAATACGCGAACGGCGGCACGCTCTTTCTCGACGAGATCGAGAGCATGYCTATGGCGGTGCAGATCAAGCTGCTGCGTGCCTTGCAGGAGCGCTCCATCGAGCGCATCGGCTCCAACAAGGCCATTCCCTTCGACTGCCGTGTGGTGGCCGCGAGCAAGGAAGACCTCAAGGAAATGAGCGATCGGCAGAAGTTCAGGGCCGACCTGTACTACCGGCTCGGCGTCGCCTTCATCGAGCTGCCGCCGCTGCGCGAACGGCGCGAGGACATCCCTCTGCTGTTCGAGCATTTCACGCTGTTGGCGGCTGCGCGCTATGAGCGCGTCGCCCCGATCCTGAGCAGCGCGCAGGTCGCCGACCTGATGGCCTACGCCTGGCCCGGCAACGTGCGCGAACTGCGCAACGTGGCCGACCGCTTCGTGCTTGGCCTGCTGGGCGAGCGCCTGACGCAGGTGCGCGGCAACGCCGAAGCCATACCCGCCTTGCCGCGCGGACTGCCGCAGCAGGTCGAGTCCTTCGAGCGGGCGGTGATCGTCGAGGCGCTGCGCAAGCACCAGGGTGACCAGCCGGCCACCGCCAGCGCGCTGGCCATCGCGCGGCAGACGCTGCACGACAAGTTGCGCAAGCTCGGTATCACGGCGGACGAATTCAAGTCTCAGTGACTCCCTGACCGTGCCTATCTCATCACCAGGCCGCCGTCGACGAACAGCACCTGTCCGGTCATGAAGCGGCTCCAGTCGGAAGCGAGAAACAGCACCGGACCGGCCACGTCCTCGGGCCGGGCGATCCGACGCAGCGGGGTGGCAGCGATCAGCGACTCGCGGAACTCTTCCCGGGTCGCGCGGCTGGCCTGCGTGGGATAGACCAGGCCGGGGGCGACGCAGTTGACACGGATGCCGAGCGGCCCCAGCTCGGCGGCTAGGTTGCGGCTGAAGCCGACCAGCGCGGATTTGGCGGTCGTGTAGTCGTGGTACGGAATCACCGGGCGCTCGACCAGGTCGCTGACGATATTGACGATGCTGCCCTGGGCGCGCTGCCTGAAGTGCGGCAGCACGGCCCGGCAGACGTTGTAGGTGCCGCCGACGGCGCCGTCGAACTGTGCCTGGTAGTCCTGCCACGCCGTCTCGTCGAACAGGGCGCGGCGCTGCGGGTCGAATGAGTAGGGGCGGAAGGCGTTGTTGACCACCACGTCGATGCGCCCTGCTTCATCCAGGACCTGTTCCACCATGGCCTGCACGGCCGCGGCCGAATTGACGTCGGCCTTGGCCGCCCAGGCATCGCCACCGGCGGCCTTGCAATCCGCGACCACGGCGGCAGCGGCGTCGTCGTTGCTCAGGTGGTTGACCACCACCGTCGCGCCCTCGGCTGCGAAGGCCTGCGCGATGGCCGCGCCGATGCCACGGCTGGCCCCGGTAACCAGCACCACCTTGCCGTCGAACTTCATGGCGTCGGCCTTCATCGTGCCGGCAGCAGGTCCGTGGCGACCACGTCGGGGACCTGGATCTCGTGCTCGATCAGGCCCAGCTTGCGGTAGGCATCGGCGGCCTTCTGCAGCGATTCGAGGTCGAAGGCGCCGAGGCCGTTCTTCGCGGTGGCGGCCGATACGGTGGCGGCATTGCGCAGACGGATCACCTCGAGGTTGGTGGCGCGGTCGGTGCCGTCGATGGCGTATTTCACGGCCAGGCCTGCCGCCTCCTCGGGGTTGGCGATCATCCAGGCCGCGCTCTCGCGATAGGCCTTCAGAAAGCGCTTCAGCAAGGGCTTGCGCTGCTGGTAGACCTGTTCGCGGACCACGAACAGGTCACTCGACACGTTCAAATGGCTGCGCACCTCCATCACGTTGACCTCGCCCAGTCCCTTGCGCCTGCCCACCAGCAAGCCGGTGTCGGTGGCGGCGGTGGCATCGACCTGGCCTTGCAGCAGTGGCGCGAAGTTCAACAACCCGGTCACGACGATGGTGACGTCGGATTCGGACAGGCCGGCCTGGTGCAGCAGCACCAGCAGGTTCTGGCGGGTGCCGCTGGACAGGCTGTAGACGCCGATCTTCTTGCCCTTCAGGTCGGCTGGCTTGGTGATGTTGGCGGACTTCAGCGAGACGACGTTGAAGACGTTCTGCGGGTAGATGTCGTAGATCGCGCGCAGCTTCTCGCCCTTGTCGAGGGCCGAGAAGAAGGCCCCCGGATCGGTGAAGGCGACGTCGGCCTGGCCGGTCAGGATGTTGCGGATCGCGTCGCCCCCGCCGGCGCCCGGCACGTAGGCCAGATCGATCCCGTTGGCCTTGAAGATGCCCTTGTCGGGCTCGACCAGCAGGTGCGTGATCTCGGTGATCGGCTTGCTCCAGCCGGCCACCGTGATCTTCTCGAGCGGGTCGGCGGCGTTGGCGCCGCGGGCGGCCGTCAAGGCCAGGATCGCGGCGCTCGCGAGCAGCGCGGTACGGCGTGCGATGGGTCTTTGCATGGACAGTGGTTCCTTCATGAGATTCGGGTGTAGGGCAGCAGCAGTCGCCTCTCGACGGCCAGCGTGATCTCGTAGAGCAGCAGCCCGAGCGCGGCGATGACCACCAGCACCGCGAACATCAACGGCGTGTCCATCATCCCTTGCGAGGCGATGATCAGCGCGCCGAGCCCCTGGCTGGCGCCGATGAACTCGCCGACCACGGCGCCGACCAGCGCGAGCACTACCGCCACCCGTAGGCCTGCCAGGATGCCGGGCAGGCCGGCAGGCAGCTTCAGGCGCAGCAGTGTCTGGCGCCGCGTGGCGCCCAGCATCCGGAACAGTTCCAGCCGCTGCGGGTCGACCTGCTGGAGGCTGGTCACGGTGTTCTCCATCAAGGGGAAGAAGCAGATCAGCGCCGTGATCACCACCGTCGACGTCATGCCGAAGCCGAACCACACGATGAAGAGCGGCGCCAGCGCCAGCTTGGGGACGACCTGGCTGACCACGATGTAGGGCTTCAGCAGGCGCTGCAGCAGCGTCGACTCGGCCAGGGCCACGCCGCTGGCGAATCCGATCAGGCAGCCGGTGGACAGGCCAAGCAGCAGCTCGAGGCCGGTTGCGCGGATGTGGGGCCACAGGTAGCCGGTGGACAGGCCCATCCAGAGCGACTTCATCACCGCGGAAGGCGCCGGCAGGACCAGCGCCGACACGCCGGAGGCGCGCGACGCCAGTTCCCATCCGGCGAGCAGGGCGAGCAGTAGCGCCCAGGCGCCAAGCCGCGTGCGTGCGGAGGCCTTGTTCATGCCGTTGCCATGTCCATCGCATCGCGCACCTGCGCGCAATGCCGATTGAAGGCTTCGCCGTAGCGCATCGCCGGCGCGCGTGGCCTGCTCACCTCGACACGGATGTCGCAGACGATGCGGCCGCGGTCCATCACCGCGACCCGGTCGCCCAGGTACACCGCCTCGGCGATGTCATGCGTGACGAACAGGACGGTGGTGCGGCGCAGCCGGCACATCTGCAGCAGGTCGTCCTGAAGCTCGCCACGCGTGATCGCGTCGAGCGCGGCAAAGGGTTCGTCCAGCAGCAGCAGCGCCGGCTCGAGGATCAGGGCGCGCGCCAGGGCCACGCGGCTTTGCTGGCCGCCCGACAACTGCCGGGGGTAGTGCTGGGCGTGGTCGGCCAGGCCCAGCAGCGCCAGCAATTGCCGCGCCTTGTCGATCTCGCCCACGGTGGGCTTGTGCTGCAGCGACACCGGCAGCAGGACGTTGTCGATCACGCGATGCCACTCGAGCAGCGTCGGCGACTGGAACACGAAGCCGAGTTGCGGGCCGGGCGCGACCACTTCCTTGCCCTGCAGGCGGATTCTGCCCGTCTGGGGATGCAGCAGGCCCGCGGCGAGCTTGAGCAAGGTCGTCTTGCCGCAGCCGCTGCGGCCGACCAGGCAATGGAACTCGCCTTGCGCGATGGTCCAGTCGATGCTGCGCACCACCGGCGGCCAGCCGGGATAGGTGAAGCCCACCTTGTCGATGTCGAGGAAGCTCACGGTCGATCCTAGTCGGCGTAAGGCGCCAGCTTGTCGGCCGCAATTTCTGCCGACTGCTCGATCTCGACCATACGCACCAGGTCCAGCAGGTTGAACCGGCCGTCGTGGTGCCAACCCGCCTCCGGCGAACTCATCGCGCCGATGGCGCTGATCCGTGTCACGCCGACGGCTCCCAGCAGTTCCGACAGCCGGAACAGTTCGGCCGGAGCCGCCGCCACGCCCGCCGTTTGCAGGAAGGGCCGCTGCGCTTCCACCCGCGCGACCACCTGGTCCAGCGTGTCGACCGCGACGACCTGGATGCTGCGGTTCAGCGCCGTCGGTGCCAGGTCTTTCGCCTCATCGGTGTAGGCGACCCCGAAGGCGGCACCGTCCTCGCCGATCAGCTCGCCGCTGAACCCGCCGCCCGCCGCCATCGCCTGCAGCTCGATGCCCTGGCGCCAGCCGGCGACCGCGGCCGAATCTTCCAGCGCGAGGGCGCGGCGCGGAAAGCGGTTCTGCAGGTTGGCGAGCTCGCTGGCGAGGTACTGCGCGAATTGGCGCGGCGACACCCTGCCGCCGCGTTCGACGTAGAAGACATGGGGCGAATAGCAGCCTTGCTGGTCGTAGCGCATCACGTCCCAGGCGGCCAGGCGTGCGGTCGCCGGCGCACGCAGGGTATCGAGGGCCGTGGCGCTCACCAGGCCGAAGCCCAGCTTGTGGCCGTACGGCAGGAAGCGCGTCGTGACCGGCAGCCGACGGCGGACTTGCTCCAGCGAATCGTTGCCTCCATAGGCGAGCACGGTGTCTGCCTCGGCATAGAGGGCCGACGCCTGTTCCTCGGCACCGCCTTTCCACCACACCAGGGCCAGGCAATCGGCCAGCGGCGGATGGACCTCGGCCAGCAGTCGCGCGAACAGGCCCGCGAACAGCGGCTCCGCGCTCGGCAGCTTGCCGATGTTCCCGGCCTTCACGAGCAATCCGCAGACCAGGCTCCAGAGCGGGAGAGCCGGCACGTTGCCGGCCCAGCTGTGGACCAGCAGATCCGGCCCGAAGGCCTTGGCCGCGCCGCCCTTGGGGCGTGGCTGGAATTCGTCCAGCAGCTTGGGATTGGCGAAATCCTCGGCGACGAAGCGATGCAGTTGCGGCGCGCGAAAGGTCTTGAAGAAGGCCGTGAGGCCCAGGCGGACCATCTCGGCGTCGTAGCCGCTGACGATCGGCAGCAGCTGGTCGAGCTCCTGGCGGCAGGGGTCGGCCGGGTCCAGCAGCCGGGCCATCGCGCGGTCCACGACGGCCACGATCTGCGACACGGTCATGGTCTTCAGATGGCGGCGGCTGGCCTGCTTGACCCGCACGGCGAGCGCGCGAATCTGTTCCGGGCTCAACACGGGCACCGCGACCTCGAGTCGGGTCGGGCCCGAATCGAAGACCAGGGTCTGCCACGCAACCTCGGCGGGCGCCAGGCCGGGCAGGTAGCCGGCAACCGCGTGCAGCGTCGTCATGCCGCCGCCCGGATGAATTCCTCCACCGCCAGCGAGCAGCCCTTGGCCTGCGCGCCCTCGGCGCGACCCAGCAGCAGGAAGCCGCCGTCCGCTGCCAGGCCCACGTCCTCGGTCAGGATGGTGGTCACCGAATTGAAATTGGCGAGGTCGCAATGAACCAGGATTCCGCGCTCGCCGGGCGCGACTTCACGGCCCGTGAGCGGGTCGACCAGCCGGGAGCGGATCCAGTGCGGCCCGGACTTCACCGAGGGCACCGACGCATTGCCGGCATCATAGAACTGCGTGCTGAGCTCGGTCATGCCGTACATGTTGATGCAGTGCGATCGCTCGATGCCGAGCAGCGCGGCCAGCTCCGCATAGAAGGTGTTGAGTGGCAGTTCGCGCGACTGTCCCTTGTAGCCGCCGGTGTCCAGCACCCGGCTGGCCGCGGGCAGGCGGAACGACAGGCCGTGCTGTTTGAGTTCGTCGATCAGGTGCACGAAGCTGTAGCTGGCGCCGAGCAGCGCAAAGGGCTCGCCGCGATGCTCGGCATCCGACAGGGCCTCGCACAGGCCCGGGAGGTCCAAGCCCTGAGGGCTCATGAAGTAGCGGCTCTCCCCGGTTCCGAAGGCGTCCAGTGCCAGCGCCAGATAGTGGGCCAGCGAGGAATTGGGCAGCACGGACTCGGTGGGGAACAGGATGCCCATGCGCATCCGGCCGCGCCCCTGCATGAAGCGCTGCGAGAAGTTGCGGATCATCGAGCGGTCGTAGACCGCCAGCGTCGGATGGAAGTGACGGCCCTTGACTTCGCTGCGGGTTGTGCCGCTGGTCATGAAGACCMGGTCGGTTGCGGCCGGCGGCTCGCAGCGCAGTTCCAGCTCCTTGAAGGCGTCGATCGGCACGGCCGGGATGTCGCTCCAGCGCTTCACGTTGCGCGGGGTCGCGCCGCGCCGCTGGCAGAAGCGTCGATAGGCCGCATTGTTGCCGTACTGGTGGGCGAACAGGCGCAGGGCCAGCCGATCGAACGCATCGTCGGTGCACCCGTCTTGCGCGATGAAGGCGAGGACGTCGGCGACCACGTCGCCGGCCGCACCCGTGACCGCGGAGGTGTTGTTCATAAGGACTTCTTCGTGACCGTGAAACGGATGCTCCGAAGGCCACGTCGACCTCGGCAGGATGCGCCGAAGCTCGAAGTGATTGCTCTTCTTCCGCCGGCATTAACCGGTTCAAGTTCGCGGGTTTAGATCTCAGCACTGTGGCGTGCACCCCGGAGCGATGTCGATATTACATGGATCCCGGGCGCGCGCGGCCTCCGGGGTCCAGCTCCCGGTAGAAATAGGTGGTCGCGCACAAACCACCCTGCGGCAGCAGCGCATAGCCGGGAATCGCCCCGGCCCGGTGCCAGCCGAGGCGCGCATAGAGCCGCTCGGCGCTGTCGCTGGAAGTGTCGAGAACCAGCAGCGTCTTGCCGCGGTCGCGGCCCAACTGCTCGGCCGCGCGCATCAGCGCCTCGCCCCAGCCCCGGCATCGTGCGCGGCGGTGGACCAGCATCTTCGACAGGTCCGCGCGGTGCGGCTGGTTGTCAGGCTGGGCCAGCACCAGCTGCACGGTTCCCATAATGCCCTCCGCATCCTCGGCAATCAGCAGCGCGCGCTCGCCGCGGGCGACCCCCTCGGCCACCTGGCGCCAGAACGCCATGGCCCTCGACAGAGGCAACGGCTGCATGAAGCTCACCGAGGCGCCGCCGTCGACGCAGTCGATCAGCAGTTCGGCMAGCGCGCGCAGTTGGGCTTCGGAGACCGTGTCGAGGCGGCGAATGCTGTGGACGGAAGGGGTGGTATCGGTGGCCATTTTTCATCTCCACGCAGAGGGCAGGGTGGCAATCACGACGGCATAGCGCGTCACGCGGGGCGTCGGGTTGTGATAGCTCACGGGACGGTCGAGCACATGCGCCAGGCAGTCGCCGGCGTCGAGCCGATGGCAGACATCGCCGACCGTGACCTCGATGCTGTTCTCGAGCACCCACACCTGCTGGTGGATGCGCGACTCGCGTGCGCCGCTTTCGTAGGCCACGCGCGCCTTCGGCGGAAAGGCCACCTCGACGATCTGGATCGGCGACGACCCGCCGGCCGGCGAGACGTTGCGCCGCACGTAGCCCGAATGCGGATCGCGCCACAAGGGCTGGTCGGCCAGCCGCGCCACCGGGCTGTCGCTGGCCTGCGCCGGCTCGCACAAGGAGGCCAGCGCCACGCCCAGGCCGGTGGCGAGCTTCTCCAGCACGACCGCGGTCGGGCTGCTCTCGCCGCGCTCGATCAGCGAAATCATTGAGCGGCTGACGCCGCAGTCCGCGGCCAGCGCGTCGAGCGAGAGGCCGCGCGCCGCCCGCAGTTCGCGCACCCGCTCGGCGATGCGCTCGTTCAGTCCGCTTGTTTGATCCGTCATGTTGGAATAAGTATCCTATATATTGGATAGATCGTCCAGTCCGCGCCCCAAGCACCCGGCACGGCGGCTGCTTGGTTAGCATCGTGGCGAGCGGGAGCGGTTCGGCCCCGATCGAGAAGGAGTTCCCATGCGATACCTGCCATTGCCCGGCGGCGGGCAAATGCCCGCGCTCGGACTGGGCACCTGGAAGCTGGGTGAGTCCGCGGCGCGTCGGGCCGCGGAAGTCGCCGCGGTTCGGGCGGCCATCGACATGGGCTTGCGGCTCATCGACACGGCCGAGATGTATGGCGAGGGCGGCGCCGAGGAGGTGGTCGGCCAGGCCGTGGCCGAGGCGCTGCGTGCCGGCGACGTGAAGCGCGAGGAGCTGTTCATCGTCAGCAAGGTCTATCCGCACAACGCCAGCCGCAGCGGCACCCCGAAGGCCTGCGCGCGCAGCCTTGCGCGACTGGGCCTCGACCACATCGACCTCTACCTACTGCACTGGCGCGGCGAGCACCCGCTCGCCGACACCCGGGACGCGATGCGGGCGCTGGTCGCCGACGGCAGGATCCTTCGCTGGGGGGTCAGCAATTTCGACACCGACGACATGGAGGAGCTGGCCGCGCTGGCCGGTGACTGTGCCGCCAACCAGGTGTATTACTCGGTGGCCGAGCGCGGCCCCGAGTTCAGCCTGCTGCCCTGGCAGCGCGCGCGCGGCATGCCGATGATGGCCTACAGCCCGATCGACCAGGGCGCGTTGGCCGCCGACGCCGGACTGCAGCAGATCGCCCGCGGGCTCGGCATCAGCGCGGCGCAACTTGCGCTGGCATGGGTGCTGGCGCAGTCCGGCGTGGCGGTCATTCCGAAGGCGGTGCGCGAGGCCCATCTGCGCGACAACCTCGCGGCGGCCGGCCTCGCGCTGAGTCCGGAGGTGCTGGCCGCGATCGACGGCCTGCACCCGGCGCCGCGGCGCAAGAAGCCGCTGGCCATGATCTGAGCCCATGACCCCGCAACTCGGCCTCGTCCTCGCGCTGCTGGCCGGTGCCGTGCTGATGTTCGCGGTCGGCCGCCCTCGCACCGATGTGGTCGCGCTGCTCATGATGGCGGCACTGCCCTTCACCGGCGTGATCAGCATGCAGGAGTCGTTGGCCGGCTTTGCGGACCCCAGCATCGTGCTGATCGCGATGCTGTTCGTGATCGGCGAGGGCTTGTTGCGCACCGGCGTGGCGCAGCGGCTCGGCGACCTGCTGGTGGCCCGGGCGGGCGGCAACGAGACGCGCCTGATCGTGCTGCTGATGCTCATCGTGGCTGCGGTCGGCTCGGTGATGAGTTCGACCGGCGTGGTGGCGATCTTCGTGCCGATCGTGATGCGCGTGGCGCGCAACACCGGTGTCGCCGCGGGACGCCTGATGATGCCGCTGTCGGTCGCGGCGCTGATCAGCGGAATGTTGACGCTAGTGGCGACGGCGCCCAACCTGGTGGTCCATGCCGAGCTGGTGCGCGAGGGCTCCGAGGGCTTCCACTTCTTCAGCTTCACGCCCTTCGGCCTGCCGCTGCTGGTGATCGCCATCATCTACATGCTGGGCGTGCGGCGCTGGCTGGGTGGCGCGCAGCAGCCGCCCCGGACGGCCGATCGCCGGGCCGGGCTCGACCAGTGGATCGACGAGTACGCACTGGCCGAACGCGGGTCGCGATTCCGCGTGCGGCCCGGGTCCACGGCCGTCGGCCGGGTCTTCGAAACGCTCGAGGCGGGCGCCATCCCGGGCCTGAATCTGCTGGCCATCGAGCGTCGCCGCCGATTTGCGCGCGACGTCCTGGCGCCGGGCACGGCGATCGAGGTCGGCGACGTGCTCTTCTTCGACCTCTGCCGGCCCGGCGCCGACCTGGAGGGACTCGGCCATCGTCTGGCGCTCGAACGATTGCCGCTCGCCGGCGCCTATTTCTCGGAGCATGCGCAGGACATCGGCATGGCCGAGGTGCTGGTCCCGCCGGGCTCCGCACTGATCGGCAAGACCATCGTCGAGGCCGGCCTGCGTGCCCAGCACGAGGTGTCGGCCATCGGCCTGAAGCACGGCAGCACGCCCGAGCGCGGAGACATTCTCGACGTGCCGCTGAAGGCCGGCGACACGCTGCTGGTGGTCGGCCTCTGGCATGCGATCCGCCGGCTGCGCCCCGACATGGACCTGATCCTCTTCAACCTGCCGGCTGAGTTCGACGAGGTATCACCCGCGGCCTCGCGCGCGCCGTTCGCGCTGGCGTCGCTGGCATTGGTGGTGGTGCTGATGGTCAGCGGCGTGCTGCCCAATGTGCAGGCGGCGCTGATCGGCTGCCTGCTGATGGGACTCTTCGGCTGCGTCGACC
>NZ_JBFUIU010000297.1:0-10398 GCF_056401695.1 Variovorax sp. P4_D9 | reverse complement strand
AGACCAGCTACCTGCGAGCGCAGTTCCTGCGCATCAAGGCACGCCGTGGTGCCGAGAAGGCCATCCTCGCCGTGGCCGCTTCCATGCTCACCGCCGCGTACCACATTCTTCGCGACGGCACCGAGTACAGCGACTTGGGCAGCGAACACTTCGATCGCCAAGATCGCACCAAAACCATCCGCCGCCTTATGAAAAAACGACTTCAAGACCTGGGCTGCGATGTTCCTGCGCTGGCTCATACGGGATAGCGCTTCTTAGTCTTAGTAGCGGTACGGATTGCCGGGGCGGCGGTCGTAGCGGTCGGGCACCCCGTCGCGGTCGCGGTCCATGTAGGCGCCGCGCGGCGGCGGCGGTCGATAGCTGTCGTAGGGCACGACGACGCAGCCCGAGAGCGTCAGGGCGGCGAGAACGAGTGCGAGGCATTTCATGTGGATCTCCTGGGATTCGATGGAACGATTCCACCGGGAGAGCCCATGGTCGGCCGAGCCGATGTCCAGGGGTTGTCGACAAAGCGCAGATACGTGAAAGCCGGTTACCGGATGTGCGGTCGGACGCCGTCGAATCGGGATAATTCATTCGCGCATCCGGCATCCCGCCGCCGCCCCAGGAAACCCGAATGACTGCCCGCTACCTCGGCCCGCTGCCCGCGCACGGCCGCTTCGACTACCTGCCGATCACGCGGCGCGCCGACCATGCCTGGCCCAACGGTGCCCGCCTGGCGGTCTATCTGGGCTTCAACCTGGAGCATTTCGCCTTTGGGGAGGGCATGGGCGCATGCATCGGTCCGGCACATCCGCATCCGGACGTGCTGAACTTTTCCTGGCGCGAATACGGCAATCGCGTCGGCGCCTGGCGCTGCCTCGAGCTGTTCGACAGCCTGGGCCTGCCTTCGAGCACGCTGCTCAACACAGCGCTCTACGACCACTGCCCCGAACTGGTCGCGGCCTCGGTGGCGCGCGGCGACGAGCTCATCGGCCACGGCCACAGCAACTCCGAGCGCCAGGCCGACATGGCCGAGGCCGACGAAGCGGCGCTGCTGGCTGACTGCCGCGAGCGGATACGCATCGAAAGCGGCCAGGCCCCGGCCGGTTGGCTGTCGCCCTGGATTTCCGAAAGCCGCCTGACGCCCGACCTGCTGGCCGAGGCCGGCTACCGCTACACCCTCAACTGGTGCCACGACGACCAGCCGATCCGCATGCGCACCCGCAGCGGCCGCACGCTGTGGTCGGTGCCCTATCCGCAGGAGCTTAACGACATTCCGATGATCATCGCGCGCCAGATGGACGCCAAGGATTTCGCCGCCATGGTCATCGACAACGCCGACGAAATGCTCGAGCAGTCGCGCCGCCAGCCACTGGTGATGGGTCTGGCGCTGCACCCGTACATCGTCGGCCAGCCGTATCGGCTGCGGCACCTGCGCCGCGCGCTCTCGCACCTTGCTGGCCTGCGCGACCGCGGCGCGCTATGGTTCACCACGCCGGRCGAAATCTGCCGGCACATGGAAGGACTGGAACAGACATGAAGGCCGAGCCGCACGCCCCCGCGAGGAAGTACCTGCTCGGAGTGCCATGACGCACTGGCTGCGCCCGCTCGCCATCGCGCTGGCCGCCGTGGTCGCGGCGCCGGCCTGGGCCCTCTCCGATCTCGCCGGCTTCGACGAGGTCCGGCGCGACTTCCGCCCGTCCGACACCGCGGTGCTGGACCGCGACGGCGTGCTGCTGCAGCGGGTGCGCACTGACACCAGCGTGCGGCGCGGCGACTGGATCGCGCTCGCCGACATCTCGCCGGCCCTGCGCAGCGCGATGTTGCTGAGCGAGGACAAGCGCTTTTACGAACACAGCGGCGTCGACTGGCGCGCGGTCTCGGCCGCGGCCTGGGGCAATCTCTGGAACACCCGGACCCGCGGCGCATCCACGATCACGATGCAGCTCGCCGGCCTGCTGGGCGACGAGCTGCGTCGTGCTGGCAGTGGCCGCAGCCTGGCGCAGAAGCTCGGCCAGACCGTCGCGGCCCAGCAKCTCGAACGGCAGTGGCGCAAGGACCAGATCCTCGAGGCCTACCTCAACCTGGTGCCCTTCCGCGGCGAGATCGTCGGCATCGACGCTCTCGCGCGCACGCTGTTCGGCAAGGCGCCGCACGGGCTCGATGCGCGCGAAGCGGCGGTCGCCGCGGCGCTCGTGCGGGCCCCCAACGCCAAGCCCTCGCTGGTCGCACAGCGCGCCTGCGAACTGATGCGGGCGATGGCGCCCGACAGCAGGCCGGACTGCGCCGCGCTCGACATGTTCGCGAGCGCAGCGCTGCAGCGGCGCGCCTTCGAATCGAGCGAAGGGATCGCACCGCACCTGGCACGTCGCGCCTTGAGGGACGCCGGCACTACGCGGGAGCCCATCCGCACCACGCTGCATGGACCGCTGCAGCGCTTCGCGCTCAATGCACTGCAGCGCCAGCTGCGCGAACTGCGCGGGCGCAACGTCGAAGACGGCGCGCTGGTGGTGCTCGACAACGCCAGCGGCTCGGTGCTTGCCTGGGTCGGCTCCTCGGGAGCGCTGAGCCGCGCCGCCGAGGTCGACGGCGTGCTCGCGCAGCGGCAGCCAGGATCGACCCTCAAGCCCTTCCTGTTTGCGCAGGCGATCGCCGAGCGCAGGCTCACGGCGGCCTCGCTGCTCGACGATTCGTCGGCGCAGATCAACACCGCCGGCGGCCTCTACATCCCGCAGAACTACGACCGGCAATTCAAGGGCACCGTCTCGGTCCGCACCGCGCTCGCGGCCTCGCTCAACGTGCCGGCGGTGCGCACGCTGGTGATGGTGTCACCCGAAGCCTTTGCGCGCCAGCTGCGCGCGGCCGGCATGCCGCTGGCACAGAATGGCGACTACTACGGCTACAGCCTGGCGCTCGGCAGTGCCGAGGTCTCGCTGCTGACGCTGACCAATGCCTACCGGACACTGGCCAACGGCGGCCGCTTCGGCGACATCCGCTACCTGCCCGGCCCTGCCTCCACTTCGAAAGGCAATGACAGCGCCATCGATGCCCGTGCCGCCTTCATCGTCGGCGACATCCTGGCCGACCCGAACGCTCGCGCCCGCACCTTCGGCCTCGACAGCGTGCTCGGCACCCGCTTCTGGAGCGCCGTGAAGACCGGCACCAGCAAGGACATGCGAGACAACTGGGCGATCGGCTGGTCGCAGCGCTACACGGTCGGCGTCTGGATCGGCAATGCGAGCGGCGCACCGATGTGGGAGGTCAGTGGCACCAGCGGCGCGGCGCCGGTCTGGGCGCAGACGATGGCTTTCCTGCATCGCGGCGAGCCGAGCCGGGCGCCGGCGCCACCGCTCGGCGTGGTGCAGGCGCGCGTACGCTTCGGCGACGAACTGGAGGCGAGCCGCAGCGAATGGTTCATCTCGGGCACCGAGCAGCCGCTGTTTGCGATCGCGCCGGAAGCATTGGCGGCCGAAGCGACGCCGCGCATCACGGCGCCGGCGGACGGCACGATCATCGCGCTCGACCCCGACATTCCGCCCAGCCGCCAGCGCGTGCGCTTCGAGGCCGAGGGCCGCGGCGTGCAATGGCGCATCGACGGCAAGCTCTTCGCGCGCGGCACCCGCGCGCAATGGCTGCCCTGGCCCGGGCGGCACGTGGTGCAGCTTCTCGATGCCCGCGGCCAGGTGGCCGACGAGCTCAGGCTCGAGGTGCGCGGCGCCGGCGTGGTGGCGAGCGCGAAGCGCTGAGGAAGCGTCCGACGCCTGTCAGCCCCGACCGACGGCATGCCACCGACAAACGGCGTACAGCCATCCCGCGCCACGGCCCACGCGGTCGCAAGCTTCGGACTGCTGTCCGAGCCGGCTCGCCGGAGCTATACCTTCAAGCATGGGAGTTCGCTTCCACACTTCAAATGGAGGCTGTGATGCTGATCAAGATGACAACCGTGCCGCAAAGGCAGGACCCGCAAATCGTGGTGGCCTGGATTCGCGCCTGCATCTGGGCCGGCATCGAAGGCTGGCCCTTCTGCCAGCTCAAATAGTACAGGTTTCAGCCGTGGCTCGATTCCCGGGCTCGCCGCGCCTCGTAGGCCAGCAGGTGCGCGTGGACGATGCGCAGCGGCGACATCCGCTTGCCGCCGTCCGCACCGCGCCGCAACAGATCGCCGACGATATGGTCGCCCTCGATGGCCGCGCCGCGTTCGATGTCCTTGAACATCGAGGCCGTCATCAGCGAGCCCTTGACCGCCAGCATGGCGTGCGCCCGGGCCAGCGATTCGGGACGCGGCGCAAAACCGTTGTGGGCCAGGATGGCGGCGCATTCGTCCACCACCGCATCGGCGACATCGGTGCTGCCACTCTGCACGATGTCGCCGACGGTCGCGCGCATCAGGCAGGTCATGCTGGCGGCCGAGGCGATGAACATCCACTTCTCCCACATGTCCTGCAGGATGTTGCCGGAGGCGCGGGCATCGAAATTCGCGCCGGCGAAGGCGGTCTCGAGCGCCTGTACGCGCGCCGAGCGCGCGCCGCTGAACTCGCCATAAGTCAGGCCATGCAGGTCGTTGTGGTGCAGCACCCTGCCCTCCTCGTCGAGTGAGGCCGAGATCATGCACAGGCCGCCGAGCACGCGTTCGGTACCGAAGCGATCGCCCAACAGATCCAGATGGCGCATGCCGTTCAGCAATGGAAGAATGGCCGTCTCGGGTCCGACAGCAGGCGCGAATGATTCCATCGTCTCCGCCAAGTCGTAGGCCTTGCAGCCGACGACGACCACGTCGTACGGTCCACCGAGGCCATCGGCCTGCACCGAAGGCGGCGCCGGCAGCGTCAGATCGCCCTTCGGGCTCTTGATCACCAGGCCGGTCTCCGCCAGTTGCGCCGCGCGCCGGGGCCGCAGCAAGAAAGTGACGTCCTGCCCGGCCTCGAGCAACCTGCCGCCGAAATACCCGCCGAGCGCACCCGCGCCCACTACCAGGATCCGCATGAAATATTTCCCCGTCGATGATGGACGAGGGATTCTGCGCCGATGCCCCAATAACTGCTGGCGACCCTCTCTCAATAGGTCTTGTACGGYAGGAACTTGCCCGACAGCACCACGTTCACGCGGTCGCCCTTCGGGTCGGCCTGGCGCTGGATGTCCATGCTGAAGTCGATCGCGCTCATGATGCCGTCGCCGAACTCCTCGTGGATCAGCTCCTTGATCGTGCTGCCGTAGACGCTCACGATTTCGTACCAGCGGTAGATCAGCGGATCGGTCGGCACCGGGGTCGGCAGCGATCCCTTGTACGGCACCACCTGCAGCCACTTCTGCTCCTCGGCCGTGAGGCCGAAGATCTTGCCGGCCACCTTGGCCTGCGCGGCGTCGAGTGTCATCTGGCCGAGGCAGGCGGCGGTGGTCCACTCCTTCGACAGTCCGACCTTCTTCGCCACGTCGGCCCACTGGATGCCCTTGGCCACCTTCACGGTGATGATCTTCTCGGTGACGTCGTTGCGGTTCATTGCGAGTGCTCCTGTCGGTTGGGTGCACCAGATGCAAGCAACAGCCGTGCCGCCTTGGTGCAGTGGTTACAGGGGCGCGCGCGGTCCCGAAGATAATAGGCGTTGCGCAGCCATAGAACCCAGGAGCCCTTTCTCGTGCCAGACCTGTCCAAGATCACGACCATCGAAGACCTGCGAGTCATCGCCAAGAGCCGCGTGCCGCGCATGTTCTACGACTACGCCGATTCCGGCGCCTGGACCGAGAGCACCTACCGCGCCAACGAAAGCGACTTTCAAAAGATCAAGCTGCGTCAGCGCGTGGCGGTCAATATGGAAGGCCGGTCGACCCGCACCACCATGATCGGCCAGGAAGTCGCGATGCCGGTGGCCATCGCCCCGACCGGACTGACCGGCATGCAGCATGCCGACGGTGAGATCCTCGCGGCGCGCGCCGCCAAGGACTTCGGCATCCCGTTCACGCTCTCGACCATGAGCATCTGCTCGCTCGAGGACATCGCCGAGAAGACCGACCGCCATCCGTTCTGGTTCCAGCTCTACGTGATGCGCGACCGCGACTTCATCGAGCGCCTGATCGAACGCGCCCGTGCCGCCAACGTCAGCGCGCTGCAGCTCACGCTCGACCTGCAGATCCTCGGCCAGCGCCACAAGGACATCAAGAACGGCCTCACGGCGCCGCCCAAGCCGACGCTCAAGAACCTGATCAACCTGGCGACCAAGCCGCGCTGGTGCATGGGCATGCTGGGCACCCGGCGCCGCACCTTCGGCAACATCGCGGGCCACGCCAAGGGCGTCAAGGACCTGTCCTCACTGTCTTCCTGGACCGCCGAGCAGTTCGACCCGACGCTGAGCTGGGCCGACGTCGAGTGGATCAAGAAGCTCTGGGGCGGCAAGCTGATCCTCAAGGGCATCATGGACGTCGAGGACGCGCGCCTGGCGGCGGCCAGCGGGGCCGACGCCCTGATCGTCTCGAACCACGGCGGCCGCCAGCTCGACGGCGCCCCGTCCTCGATCGCGGCGCTGCCGGCGATCGCCGAGGCGGTCGGCACCGAGATCGAGGTCTGGATGGACGGCGGCATCCGCAGCGGCCAGGACGTGCTCAAGGCGCGCGCCCTGGGCGCCCACGGCACGCTGATCGGCCGCAGCTTCCTCTACGGCCTGGGCGCCTACGGCCAGGCCGGGGTGACCCGCGCGCTGCAGATCATCCAGCGCGAACTCGACCTCACGATGGCCTTCTGCGGCCGCACACAGATCGACCAGGTCGACTCCAGCATCCTGCTGCCCGGCACCTTCTGAAAGACTCCAGGGAGGCCTCGCATGTGAAGCGCGGTACCGGCTGACAGCGCCGGCCACGGCCTCGCGGCATCATCGGGAGTGCCATAAACACACTCGAAGAGGCACTTCCCCATGAGTTCCGCTGCGTCCGCCGCGGGGCGGCAGCCGCCGTCGATCCCGCCGCCTCCCTCCGCCACTACACCTCTGAAGAAAAACACCACCGCATCTTCGCGATCATGGCCGCCTCCTCGGGCAACCTGGTCGAGTGGTTCGACTTCTACGTCTACGCGTTCAGCGCGCTCTATTTCGCGCCCTCGTTCCTCCCCAAGTCCGACCCGACGGCGCAATTGCTCAACACCGCTTGCGTGTTCGCCGCCGGCTTCCTGATGCGGCCGATCGGCGGCTGGCTGTTCGGCCGCGTGGCCGACCGCACGGGCGCCGCACCTCGATGCTGACCTCGGTCACGATGATGTGCGCCGGCTCGCTGGCCATCGCCTGCACTGCCTACCTACGCCGCCATCGGTGCCTGGGCGCCTTTCCTGCTGCTGGTCTGCCGGCTGTTCCAGGGCTGTCGGTCGACGGCGAATACGGCACCACCGCCACCTACATGAGCGAAGTCGCCCTGCGCGGCCAGCGCGGCTTCTTCTCGTCCTTCCAGTACGTCACCTTGATCGGTGGCCAGCTTCTGGCGGTGCTGGTGATCGTGATCCTCGAGCACATGCAAAAGTACCTGGTCAACACGGTCGGCCTGCCGATCAAGACCACCAGCTACGTGATGACGTCGCACTGTTCGTCTACAAGTGCATGCAGCCGCTGTTCGGCGCGCTGTCCAACCGCATCGGCCGGGGCGCAACAACATGCTGCTGTTCGGCGGCCTGGGTGCGCTTGCGACGGTGCCGATCCTGACCGCGCTGCAGAGCGTCACGAGCCCCTTCACGGCCTTCCTCCTGATCATCATGGCGCCGGCGATCGTGAGTTTCTACACCTCCATCAGCGGCATCGTGAAGGCCGAATTGTTTCCGCCGGAAGTGCGCGCTCTCGGTGTCGGCCTGGCCTATGCAGTGGCCAACGCGATCTTCGGCGGCTCGGCCGAGTATGTCGCGCTGGGCCTCAAGTCGCTCGGCCACGAGAGCGCTTTCCTCTGGTACGTGACCGGCATGATGGTGCTGGCCTTCGCTGTCGCCTGGCGCCTGCCGCGGCAGGCGATCTATTTGCGCCACGACCACTGAAGGGCCTTGACGGGTGGGTCAGTCTTCCGCTTCCCAGAGCGTCGGGTAGCGCCGCACGAAGCCGTCCGGCGTGACTTCCAGCAACGCCTCGTAGTCGAAGCGTGGCGCGGTGTACCAGTATTCGCCGTCGCTGCGCCGCTCGTAGCGCTGCCGCAGTTCGGTCAGGCCGCCGCCATCGAGGTCGAGCCAGGCCACCGGCGCCTCGGCGGCCTCGCCGAGTGCCAGATGCAACCGCCGAAGCTGCGGCAGGTTGGTCGCCGGCGTGAAGCCCAGGTCGAGATCGACGCAGTGCCCGAGCTCCGCCACCGGCACGTCGTTGAGCTTCCAGCCGCCATGGGAGTCGTGGACGATCGACAGGTCGATCGCCTCGCTGCCGAGCCAGCCGCGCACCGTGCCCCACTGGGTGTGCCAGGCGCGATCGCAGCGCAGGCGGTAGTGCAGCTGAGCGACCCTTCCGTCCTCATGGCGAAACGCGGCTCCGCCATCGATCTGCCAGTTGTCGCCCGCGCGCTCGAGCCGGCAGACGTCATGACCCGGCTGCCCGAGCCGGCGCCAGAGGATCGTTGCGAGCGTCTGCATGGGGCGGATGATGGCACCGGCAAGCCGCGCAACGCAAGCTTCTTTCGGCGCTCCTGGAAGATTCGGAAGCGCAGCGTCAGCGCGGGCCGCGCCGCAGCGGCGACAATGGCCGGCGTGACGCCCGCACCGATCCGCCGCATCGCCCACCTCGACATGGACGCCTTCTACGCCTCGGTCGAACTGCTGCGCTACCCGCAGCTCAAGGGCCTGCCGATGGTGATCGGCGGCGGCCGGCGCAAGGTCGACGAGGCCCTGCGCAACCTGCCCGAAGGCGGCACGCTGGCCGACATCCCGGTGGCGGCCTTTCCACTGCTCAAGGACTATGCGGGCCGCGGCGTGATCACCACCGCTACCTACGCGGCGCGGCAGTTCGGCATCGGCTCCGCGATGGGGCTCATGAAGGCCGCCAAGTTGTGCCCGCAGGCGTTGATCCTGCCGGTGGACTTCGACGAGTACCGCAAGTACTCGCGCCGCTTCAAGCAGGTCATCACGGAGATCGCGCCGCTGATGGAGGACCGCGGCGTCGACGAGGTCTACATCGATTTCACCGACGTGCCGGGCGGCCAGCGCGAAGGCGGACGCGTGCTGGCGCGGCTGATCCAGAAATCGATCCTCCAGGCCACCGGCTTGACCTGCTCGATCGGTGTGGCGCCCAACAAGCTGCTGGCCAAGATGGCCAGTGAATTCGACAAGCCCAACGGCATCTCGATCGTGTTCGAGAACGACCTGCAAACCCRCATCTGGCCCCTGCCCTGCCGCAAGGTCAACGGCATCGGACCCAAGGCCGACGAGAAGCTGCAGGGCCATGGCATCCGCACCATCGGGGAACTCGCGGCGAAAGATCGCGACTGGCTGATCGCCCACTTCGGCAAGGCCACCGGCGCCTGGATGCACGAGGTCGCCTGGGGCCGCGACGAACGGCCCGTGGTCACCGAGAGCGAGCCGGTATCGATGAGCCGCGAGACCACCTTCGACCGCGACCTGCACGCGGTGCGCGACCGGGCCGAACTCGGCGCCATCTTCACCCACCTGTGCGAGAAGCTGGCCGAAGACCTTCAGCGCAAGGGCTACGTCGGCAAGACCATCGGCATCAAGCTGCGCTACGGCGACTTCAAGATCGCGACCCGCGACCAGACCATCGAGGGCTTCACGGCCGACCCGAAGGCTATCCGGCTAATTGCGGGCCAATGCCTCAAGCGGGTGCCATTGGAGCGTCCGCTGCGGCTGCTCGGCGTGCGCGTGGGCACGCTGGCCAGGGCCGGGGAAGTGCCCGCAGAGCCTGCTGTCCGGCCGGCAGCTGCCGGCCGTCGCAGCGGGACATCGGCCGACGAATCGACGACCCGGACCGCGTCGCTGTTTTAGTCCGCTCTCAACGCGGCGTGAGCGCCGGAACGCCGGCCTGCCACTGCGGCCAGTTGACGACGATGTGATCGACCACGCGGCTGCCGACGAGCTCGATGTTCTCGACCGTTTCGGCAAAGCCGCCCGCGGTTTCGCCCGGCGCCGGATCCAGGTGCTGGAGCGTCGTCTCGCGTGGATTGCCCTGGTCGAAATTGACCGCCCCGCGCAGGCTCATCACGCGGTCGGTGCCGTGCTGGCGCTTGATCACGAGCGTGATCGCGGCGGCCTCCATCTCGGTGATCACGTAGTCGTCGGCTCCKTACAGCTTCGCGATGTACTGTGCTTGGTTCGACATGCCGGGGCCGTGGAAGAAGGTGTCGCCGGTCATGTGGGTGCCGGTGCCGACGAAGGGCACGCGGCGCGCCGCAGCCTGCGGGTAGCGCTGTCGGTAGGCTTTCGCCGAATCGGAATCCTTCAGCGGCGTGTCGGCCGACAGC
>NZ_JBFUIU010000296.1:0-10417 GCF_056401695.1 Variovorax sp. P4_D9 | reverse complement strand
ATGCACGGGCCTGCCCCAGCCCCGGAATCTCGAGCTGCACATACTGGCCGGCCTGGAAGTGGATCGACTTGTCCAACGCGAGGTGCAGCGCCTTGATGGTCGGCGTCAATTGCACGATGCGCGTCACGGTGGCCGCGAAGTCGCGCACCGGAATGATCTGGGCGTCGGGCTCCTCGTCGATGTCGGCTTCGATCGTGGCGTCGCTTTGCAGCGTGCAGCAGCAGGCGAGCGTCTTGCCCTCGTCGCGCTCGAACTCCATCAGCGCGAACGGATTCGCCGGGCCATGGTCGACGTCGCCGTCGCACACCTGCACCTTGCAGGATCCACACAGGCCGTGTCCGCAGGCATGCGGAAGGTAGATGCCCTGGCGCAGCGCGGCGTCGAGCAGCGTCTGGCCTTCTTCCACCTCGATGGTGGCGCCCAGCGGTTCGATGGTGAGTTGATAGCTCATGGCGTGACTCCCGAAGTCTGGAAGTTCAGCTGAACGAACCCTTGATGCCGGTCAACCCCGGCGCGCGGAAGCGAATCGCGTCCTTGTGCGTAAGCCCGTTCTCGGCGAGCGACCTGGCCGGATCGGGGGTCCATGGTTGGCCCGATTTGAACCACTGCACCTTCGTCCAGTCGATCTTCGCGAAGTCGGGGTGCCAGCCGTAGATTCCCGGCAGCACGGCCGTCGCCAGCGCGCCGAAGGGAGTGTCAGGGGGCAACGGCAGGCAGAACGGCGCGCAGAAC
This sequence comes from Variovorax sp. P4_D9, assembly GCF_056401695.1. NCBI lineage: Bacteria > Pseudomonadati > Pseudomonadota > Betaproteobacteria > Burkholderiales > Comamonadaceae > Variovorax > Variovorax sp. P4_D9. Next base: position 9,685 of record NZ_JBFUIU010000296.1, on the reverse strand, counting down.
AACAGGTGGTCTTCCCAGCCGATGTAGAGCAGCGGCGCGGGAAAGTTCTCGCGCGCGTCCCGGGCCAGGAACGCGTAGGGCTTGAGGGCGACGACGCTCATTTGGCTTCTCCCGTTTGGATGGCTGCGGCCGGCGCAGCGGGCGACGGATCGGCGCGCCAGGCCGCGAAGTTCTTCTGGTCTTCCGAACCCTCGAAGTCGAAGTTGTCGCGGCCGACGTTCATCTCGTAGTAGTCGAGCACTGCGAGCAAGGGATCGAAGCCTTCGGCCGTCGGATCGGTGCCGGGCTTGAAGCAGTGCCCCTGGTAGATCTGGTGCACCGGCAGCCACGACTGCACGTACTTCTCGGGCTCGTGATCAAAGATGCCCTTGCAGTGGTCGCTGCAGAAGTGGTACTTGTCGCCCAGGTAGTCCGACTCGCGGTAGCAGATTTTGCTGGCGTCCCCCGGCTCCGTGAAGAGCATCGGGATCTGGCAGGTCGTGCACAGCATCGGGAGCGTCTTGTTGTAGAAGCGGTTGCCCTTGGCTGCTTCCTCGCCCCAGTGTTCGAGGCGCGGACGGTAGTACTTGTCGAAGGTCGTCGGGTACTTCTCGGCCAGCCACGCCATCTCGTCTTCCTTCGGGATCCAGGTGTGGAAGGGCGCGGCGGCGTTGTAGTTGTAGAAGGTGGCCCATGCCTGGTGGCTGATGTGGTCCTTGCCCTCGCAGGCGTCCTTCCAGCCCTTGGGCTCGCGGATGCCGTAGCGCGCCAGGTCCTTGAAGAGCGCGCCGCCGTTCTGCTCGGCGTACATCTCCCAGGCTTCCTTCCAACTCATCACGCGCTTGGGAAGCATGTAGTCCTGCATCATCGCGACCAGCGTCAACAGCCGGTAGCCGCGCCAGAACCATTTGTCGATCCAGCCCTGGATGATCGGCACGTTGGCGGGGTCCTGCTCGAGCATGAACTTGATGCACTCGATGCCCAGCGTCATGTGGCGCGACTCGTCGCTCTGCGCCGAGAAGCCGAAGGTCACGGTAGACATGTCGCCGTTGTGCGCCGCGCCCGACATGAAGGGCACGAACAGCAGGTTGGTCAGCACGTATTCGAACGAGAAGCTCACCGCGGTGAGGAACTCGAACGGCCCGGCCGTGTTGGCATCCTCGAAGAAGGACTTCGGCACCGACAGGTACCAGACGCGGTCAAACCAGTGGTTCGAGTGATGCATCCCGTTGAAGTACTTGTTGTAGTGCGAGATCGCGTGGGTTTCGGTCTGGTAGTGGCGCAGCTCGTCGATCGACTGCATCTGTGCGGCGACCCGCGCGCCCTCGCCGGTGAACTGCCTGCCCACATGCGCGAAGCCGCGGTGGGCGTAGTACTCCAGCGGCGTGACCCCCTGGATGAAGAGCTTCAGCGCGTTGATGTAGCGGGCATCGCTCACGCCGAGCTGGCCGTTGTTCTGCGCGAAGGCCTCGATCACCGCGTAGAGCTTCTTCTCCTTTTCTCCCTGGTACTTCCAGTAAGCGTCCATGGTGAGGCGGAACGGGTCCTGCCACTTGTCCCAGTCGTGAATCTTGATGCCTTCGTACTTGTCGTACGGAAAGACTTCGTCCATCGGCTGGTAGCTGGTCTCCCAGCCGAGGCCGCGCGTCATCGCGGCATAGCGGTCCTTCAGACCGAGCTTCTTCTTCACGACACGGGTGTCCATGGCTTGTCTCCTTGAGCGTTCGTTGGGAATCAGTGGCGCCAGCTCAGCGTGAACTGGTCGTCGTCCTCGTCGATGTGCCCCGACAGCGTCACGAGGTTCACGTGGAGGGCCTGCAGGTCGTAGGCCCTGCCGGTCTGCTCCTCGATCGTGGCGCGGCGGATCGTCAGTCGGTCCGGTGCGTCGATCTTCACGAGACCGGGCGAGTGCACGACCATCGCGCCGGGGTTGTCTGCGACGATCGCGTCGACCACCGGGCGCGACTCTTCGTTGTGCTGGAAGGCGATGAATACGTTGGACATGGGGTCTCCGGGTAATGCGTGATGCAAGGCGGGGTCAGGCGCCGACGCCGGCCTTGCGGCAACGCTCGCCCAGCTTTGCGCAAGCCTCTTCCAGCGCCTCCTGGCCGGCGTCGCCGAGCGCCATTTCGGCCACCGGCGCCAGCGCGGCCCGGGCCCGTTCGGTCCAGGCTTGCGCCCACTGCGAGATCAGGCGTTGGTTGGCGGGTGATTCGGCCGCGGCGGTCTTGACCACCGCGTCGACCCAGCGCGCGCTCTCGTCGTGCCACTCCGGCATGAAGGCCGTCAGCATCGCGACGGCCGTGCCGCCCTGCAGGGCAATGTGGTCATCGACGAAGCTGCCGTAGATCAACGGGTACAGCAGGCCGTCGAGTGCGAGGTTCTGTGCGATGAAAAGCTCGAATGGGTCCTTCACGACGAAGGTGTCTTCGACGTAGCGGCGCAGCACCTGCCAGCGCGGCTCGGTCAGCCAGGCTTGCTTGCCATCGTCCAGCGCCGCCGGGTCGTCCAGCGCGAGGCCCAGGCGTGTGAGGTATTGCGCCGCCCCGAGGTTGTCCATCGCATGGAACATCGCCGGCGCGGTGAACGCCGTGCCGTAGCCGTAGGCGCAGACGGCGGCATTGTTCATGTTGGCGCCCCAGGCCGCGTGCCGCAGCGGCATCAGGATCCGCAGCGCTTGGTAGCGCACGTCGTCGGGGATCTTGGCGACCATGTCGCGCGCGTCGACGAACTGAAAGTTCGACTCCATGGCGTCTTGCTGGCGAGCCCGGGTCATCGTCCAGGTGGCGTAGTAGAACTGGCGCGGATCCTTCAGTGCGTACCAGTCGGCCAGCACGACGCCGCTGCGGGATGCGTCGAACAGTTCGTGTTCGGGGTCCCATGTCGGGCGGTAGTGGAAGTTGACCGAAGGCTGCGCGCCCATAGTCGCTTCCTGGTAGCGCGAAGCGGTCTTGTCGCCCCCGATGTTTTTCGCCACGTGCGCGTAGGTCTGGCGCAGGGGCGTGATCTCGCGCGCTTGGAGGTCGATATTCATGCGGTGTGTCTCCTGGGGTCGTCGGGATGGATTGCGTCGTCGAACAAGACTCAGTCGAGTCGCCGCACGCGGTGGGTGGCACAGAACTCTTCGAAGGCCTGCGCCGGCAGCAGCAACTCGACCGCCAGTTCCGGCCAGCCGATGGAAAACTCGAAAGCCACCAGCCCATCGGCGCGTTCTTCGATCACGCGCACGAACTTCAGGGAGGTGTCGCACTGGAGCCCATCGCCGCCGGACCCGAGCGGGTCGTCGACGGGAAGGGCGCCGTTGCGAAGCGGGGTGGACGTATTCATCGAACGGGTCGTGCTGTGGGTCACGACGAACACATCGCATGCGCTGTGCCAGAAAATGCTGCGAAGTCGCAGAATCTCGATAAAACAGGGTAAACCCCGAAATCACAGGCCTGGAAGAGCCCTCGTCCGGGCGATTCATCAGCATTGCTGGAGCAGGAAGGTCGGGATTACCGCACTGCATCATGATGAAATGCGCAAATCGCGCGGCGCGCTGTTCATCAAATCAGCAATTCGAGCAAAGAGGGGGCTTGGTGACCCGGGTCACTATCTCGATAATCCGCGCATGACCACCCCCGCGCCGCCATTGCCGTCGGATGCCGATCTGCGCCGGCTCGTCCATTTTTCGGCGGGCGACGGCCGCATCTGGCTGGCCGACCAGCGCATGGTGCTGGTCCATATGGCGGCGCTGGGCTCGCTGCGGCGCGAAATGATGCAATCCATTGGGCGCGAGCAAACGCGCCGCGTGCTGATGCGCGCTGGCTATGCCTCTGGCCAACGCGATGCGGTGCTCGCGCGCCAGGTGCGCGGAGACGCATCGCTGGCCGACATGTTTGCGGTGGGCCCGCAATTGCACATGCTGGAAGGCGCGGTGCAGGTCACGCCGGAGCGCTTCGAGTTCGACATCGCAAAGGGCGAATTCGAAGGCGTCTTCCGCTGGGACCATTCATGGGAAGTTGAAAYGCATGTGCGCGACTTCGGCCCGCAGGATGCACCCGTGTGCTGGATGCTGCTGGGATACGCCTCCGGCTACACCAGCGCCTTCATGGGCCGGCCGGTGCTCTTCAAGGAGGTCGCCTGCTGCGCCTGCGGCGCGGCGCACTGCCGCATCGAAGGCCGCCCGCTGGCCGACTGGCCCGACGGCGAGACGCTCGCCCGCGACTACGACGCCGATCCGATGCTGCTGCGACTGGAAGACCTGAAGTCTCAGGTCGACAGTCTTCGCTCCACGCTCGAGCCGGCCGACGATCTGGGACCACTGATCGGCCGGTCGCGCGCATACGTCGCGGCCACCGCGCTGCTGCGCAAGGCCGCGGGGACCCAGGTGAGCGTGCTTCTGACCGGCGAGACCGGCGTCGGCAAGGAGCGATTCGCGCGCGCCCTGCACGCGATGAGCGCGCGTGCCGACAAGCCCTTCGTCGCCGTGAATTGCGCGGCCCTTCCCGGCGAGCTGATCGAAAGCGAATTGTTCGGCGCCGAGAAAGGCGCCTTCACAGGCGCCGGCGTCGCGCGGCCCGGCCGTTTCGAGCGTGCCGATGGCGGCACGCTGCTGCTGGACGAGTTGGGTGAGCTGCCACTCGCAGCCCAGGCCAAGCTGTTGCGCGTGCTGCAGCACGGCGAGGTCGAGCGCCTGGGCAGCACCCTGCCGCGCAAGGTGGACGTGCGGGTGATCGCGGCCACCAACGTCGACCTCGAGGCGGCAGTTGCCGCCGGCCGTTTTCGGCGAGACCTGATGTATCGGCTCAATGTCTATCCGATCCGGATCCCACCATTGCGCGAGCGCGTGGACGACATCGAGCCGTTGGCCACCCACTTGCTTCAGCGCTTTGCCGCGCTGCATGGCAAGCGCGTGGCTGGGTTCACCGACCGTGCGATCGATGCGATGCGCCACCACCCCTGGCCCGGCAACGTGCGCGAACTGGAGAACCTCATCGAACGCGGCGTCATTCTCTCCAGCGCGGGCGAGCCGGTGGACGTCGGCGAGCTGTTCGCCTCGGCGCCGCAATCGACGCCGGTGATCGTCAACGCGGAAGGTCAGCTCGAGCGAGGCGCGCCGCACGATACGGCGGGGCTGTATGACGAAGTGCAGCGCCGCGGCCTCAGCCTGGAAGCGCTCGAAGACGCCTTGCTGAAGGAGGCCGTGCAGCGTGCCCGCGGCAATCTCGCGGGAGCGGCGCGCGCGCTGGGCGTCAGCCGTGCGCAGCTCAGCTACCGCATTGCGCGGGCGCATGAGCGCGCCCGCGCCTGAAGGCAGTCTCATGGCCAAACGCGCAATGCTGACACCGGCCGCGCCGAATGCGGCGCAGCTTCCGACCGACGACGAGATCAGCCCCTCGCGCACCCTGATCGAGCGCGCCTACGGCGAGTTGCGCGACGACATCGTCGATGGACGCCTGGCGCCGGGGGAAAAGCTGAGAGTCGAGCATCTGAGGGCCCGCTACGGGGTGGGCGCCGGTACCTTGCGCGAGGCCATCACCCGCCTGGTGAGCGACGCGCTGGTGGTGGCTGAGGGCCAGYGCGGCTTTCGCGTCGCGCCGATTGCCATCGATGATCTCGAAGACCTCACTCGGCTGCGCGTGCACATCGAGATCGACGCGCTGCGGCGCTCGATCGTGTGCGGCGGTGCCCAGTGGCGGGAACAGGTCCGGCAGAGCTACGAGGAACTGTCGGCCGTGGAACAGCCCATCCGTGCCGAGGACCGCCGCCGATGGGAGCAACTGAACAACCGCTTCCACGAGGCGCTGATCGGCGCAGGCGCGTCGGCGTGGACCCTCAAGGTGCTGCGCCTCCTGTCGCGCCACGGCGAGCGCTACCGGCGCTATGCGATGTCGCTGTCGGACAGCGCCAGGGATGTCCACGCCGAGCACGCCGAAATATTCGAGCTGTCGATGGCCGGTCAGGATGCACGCGCCGCGCTGGCACTCGAGGCGCACATCCGCGCAACGCCCGACTTGCTCGAGCGCGCCCGGCGCGACGGTGTGCTGCTGTTCCAGCGCGCCAAGCCTCCGGCATAGCGTTGTCCAAACGAAACAACGCCTTGACTCCTGGACCCGCGTTCGCCGGCGGGGCGGACAGCGAATTCAGGGCGAAGTCAGGAACCGTACAGGGCAGGCCGGTCATAGTGCGCCAATCGATCACTTTGACTGGAGGGCGCATGGAAGAGGCTTGCCAAAGGTGCGAACGAATCGGGGCCCACCCGCGGCGGCCTTGGGAAGGCGCCATGATTGAGCGCTCCGTCAAACGGGATTTCCGTGGCGCATTCATCGCGAAGTGCGAGTGTCCCCATTGCGGTGCGCTTTGGACACGGTCGGAAGACCCGATCAAGGGATCGCTGACCTGGGAGAAATCCAACTAGCGAGCTTTTCGATTCGATGCGGCCTGGGTGGGCGGGAGCGGGCTCACGACCTTCCGCAGGGCACCTTCGAGTCATCGCTCCGGATCCCGCGGCCGGGTGGCACGCTGTTGAGCCTGGGCGTCTATTCGAGCGACCTGCGGATTCCGCTCGGTGCCTTCTCGGCCGGCCTCGGCGACCTGAAGATCGTCAGCACGCTGTGCCCCGGCGGCAAGGAGCGCATGCGCCGCTTGATGGACGTGGTCGGCTCGGCTCGGGCCGGGTCGACCTCAAGCCGCTGGTGACGCACCGCTTCAAGCTCGACGACATCGAGGCCGCCTATGAACTGTTTGTCAACCAGCGCGATGGGGTGCTCAAGGTGGCGATCACGCCTGAGCGGGGGCTCCGCCGGCGCGCGTCTTATCGTGATGCGCCGCCAGGTGGGCGCGGTCATCGAGGGTCGAGAAGACCACCGCGAAGGCGATGCCAACCAGCGCGCCCAGGATCGTGTCGAGGACGCGCGCCATCGGCATCCCGTCGGTGGCGTGCGGCGCCGCGAGCGAGGTCATGAGCAGCGCCATCGGCGTGACGCAGATCAGGCCGAACACATAGTTGAAGCCGATCACCAGTTCGGTCGCCAACTGCAGCAGGACCACCGCCACCAGCACCCACCAAAAAGAGGGATGGTTCACCAGGAACACCCACGCCAGCGCGGCGCCGATGACGGTGCCGACGGTGCGCTGAACCGCGCGGTGCATGGTGACGTGCAAGTGGCCGCCTTGCATCACGGCGGTTGCGCCGATCGCTGCCCAAGCCGGATGGGCCCAGCCGGCGGCCAGCGCCAGCAGCGCCGCACTGGCCGCACAGAGCGCGATGCGCGCGCCTGCGATCCATGCGTGCAAAGCAGGTCGGGGGCCGTCGCCGGCGGCGGTGACAGGCAATGCTGCACCGGAGCGCAGCCGGTCGGTCGAGCGGCAGACCCACCATGCGACCGCAGCCCCGGCCGCTGTAAAGGCGGTGCGCTCGACCACGGTGCGCCACGAGTCCACGGGGCCGACCGCGGCGCAGGCCGCGAAGACGAAGATGACCGCGCCGGGGGCACCGAGCCGCCAGCGGTTCACCAGGACGCTCAGCACGCCGGCGAGCAGCGCCAGGCACAGCAGCATCGTCGCCGGCGCTGCGCCGGCCTTCGAGACCACGGACAAGACAGCGACCGGCGCCGTCAGCAGCAGTCCCGCCAGCAGGACGATCGGCATGCGCCGCCGCACTGGGGCGAAGCGGCCGAAGAGGGCCGCCAGGGCGCCCAGCGCAGGATAGCCCTCGAGCTGCGCCCACGGCGACAGATGGGTGGCCGCGACCGCGATCAGCACCGACAGCGATGTCTGCATGCCGGCCACTGCGGCGTTGCGCAGCGAGGGCGGGGCGGCGACCGCGAAGCTCTCGCGGATGCGGGCCGGTGCGAGCATGCGGCGGAGGGAGGCGCGGCGCGTCCGGCCGGGCTCGGGGCTCGGGAAGGCGTTCATTGGACTCTCTCGGCCATCGCGGCGATCCGGGCCTCGATTTGCTCGAAGGCCTGCAGCATGGCGGCCGCGGCCTGGTCGTCGACGTCGGCCAGCAGTTCGGATTCGACGGCCTGCAGCCGCTTGCGGATCGACGCCACGGTGCGGCGGCCGGCCGGGGTCAGGTGCACCCGCTTCACGCGACGGTCTTCCGGGTGGGGGCGGCGTTCGATCAGGCCCTGTTCGACCAGGATGTCCAGCAGCCGCACCAGGCTGGAACCGTCGAGCCCGACCGCGGCGGCGAGCTCGCTCTGCGAGATGCCGCTGCCCAGCTCGTGCAGGTGCATCAGGGGCGACCAGGTGGCGTCGCTCAGCCCGGCGGAAGAAAGCCGGGCATCGAGCGCTTGGCGCCAGCGGCGGGCCAGGCCGACCAAGCGGATGCCGATGCGCTGTTGAAGTTCTGATGTTTCGTTCGCCATCAAAATGATTTTATCACAATCATTTGAATTCAAACTGTTGTGGCGAAGGACACGAAGCGTTCTTGCCGCTTCGTGTCCTTGCACGCTCAGGTCACCCGGACTTCGATGCGCCGCGGCTGCGCGTGCTCTGCCTTGGGTATGCGCAGCTTGAGCACGCCCTGTGCAAGCTCGGCCGAGATCTTCTCGGTGTCTAGTTCCTTGCTCAGGGTGAAGACCCGGCGGAAGCGCCCGAGGCCGACCTCCGTGTGGCTGGACTGCAGCCCTTCAGGCAGTTCCAGATCGACTTCGCCCTCGATCGTCAGCGAGTCGGATTCCACATGCAGGTGCAGCTTGTCGCGTGGCACGCCTGGCAGGTCCGCGTACAGCGTGATTCCGGCGCTGTCCTCGATCACGTCCACCGGGGGGGTCAGCGCGGGTTCGTCGTGGCGCCTTTCGCCCTTGCGTTCCAGGGTGGTCCCGGTTTGGGGTTCGCGTTTCTGAATGTCGTTCATTTCTTTTCTCCCGTTTGCTTCATTGGATGGTGATCCGACGCGGCATCGCGGAGGCGCGCCGCTTGACCGTGATGTGCAGCACGCCGTCGCGCGCCTTGGCATCGACCGCGTCGGGATCGGCGTCGTCGGGCAGGGTCAGCAGGCGGCGGAAGGCGCCTTCGAAGCGCTCGTTGATGTGCAGCGTTTCCTTGTCGCCGGACTTGGGCAGGCTGCTCTTTCGCTCGCCGKAGATGGTGAGCAGGCCGCCATCGAGCTGGACCTCGAGCGTCGCGGGGTCGAGTCCCGGCGCAAAGGCGTAGATCTCGACCGTCTGCGGCGTGCCGCCGACGTTCAGCGCCGGAAAGCTGCCGTAGCCGAAGCCTCGGATGGTGGGGGAGAGATCGAAGGCCTGCTGCATCTCGCGCTGCAGGCGATCCATCTCGGCGAACATGTCGCGTGGGAACAAGGATCGAAACATGGCGAAAACCTCCATTCGGGTTGAACGGAGCGCAGGAGGCGTCTCCAGCGCTTCCGAGTCTCAGTTAGGAGTTGCGATCGAAAGTTCAAGAGCCATCGCGCCGGGGCGTGAAAAAGCCCGCGCGAGGCGGGCTTTCAGTGAATGTGGCCGTGGGCACTTACGCGACCCACGTTACGGCAAATGTTCACTTGCGGAAGTCACCTTTAGTTTTTCTCGTCGTGGTGGCTTCGACGCGCCGGCGACGATGCTGCTGTGCCTGGCGCTGCTCGCCGGCGTGCTGAGCGTCCTGGTGAACCGCTGGCGGCTCGGTGCCCCCGGCGCGGTCATCTTCGTCTTCGCGGCCTGCGCCGCGGTCGGCCCCGTGGACTCGTGGCGCACCGTGGTCGAGCGCACCGCCTTTACAG
>NZ_JBFUIU010000295.1:0-10420 GCF_056401695.1 Variovorax sp. P4_D9 | reverse complement strand
GGTCAGTTGGGGCCCGATGCTGCTGCTGATCGGCGTCTGGGTCTACTTCATGCGGCAGATGCAGGGCGGCGGCAAGGGCGGCGCCTTCAGCTTCGGCAAGAGCAAGGCCCGGATGTTGGACGAGAACACCAACCAGGTTACCTTCGCCGATGTCGCCGGCTGCGACGAGGCCAAGGAAGAAGTCAAGGAAGTGGTCGACTTCCTGAAGGACCCGGCCCGCTTCCAGAAGCTCGGCGGCCGTATTCCGCGCGGCCTGCTTCTGGTCGGCCCACCCGGCACTGGCAAGACCCTGCTGGCCAAGAGCATCGCCGGCGAGGCCAAGGTGCCGTTCTTCTCGATCTCGGGCTCCGACTTCGTCGAGATGTTCGTCGGCGTCGGCGCGGCCCGTGTACGCGACATGTTCGAGAACGCCAAGAAGAACGCCCCCTGCATCATCTTCATCGACGAAATTGACGCCGTCGGACGCCAGCGCGGCGCCGGCCTCGGTGGCGGCAATGACGAGCGCGAGCAGACCCTGAACCAGATGCTGGTCGAGATGGACGGTTTCGAGACCAACCTCGGCGTGATCGTGGTGGCTGCGACCAACCGCCCGGACATCCTCGACGCCGCCTTGCTGCGTCCCGGCCGTTTCGACCGCCAGGTCTACGTCACGCTGCCGGACATCCGCGGCCGCGAGCAGATCCTCAACGTCCACATGCGCAAGGTGCCGCTCGGCCAGGACGTCAACGCCAGCATCATCGCCCGCGGCACGCCCGGCATGTCGGGTGCCGACCTGGCCAATCTCTGTAACGAGGCCGCGCTGATGGCCGCGCGCCGGAACGCGCGCGTGGTCGAGATGCAGGACTTCGAGAAGGCCAAGGACAAGATCTTCATGGGCCCCGAGCGCAAGAGCATGGTGATGCCCGAGGAAGAGCGCCGCAACACTGCCTACCACGAGTCCGGCCATGCGCTGATCGGCAAGCTGCTGCCCAAGTGCGACCCGGTGCACAAGGTGACGATCATTCCGCGCGGCCGCGCACTCGGCGTCACCATGAGCCTGCCGGCGCAAGACCGCTACAGCTACGACCGCGAGTACATGCTGAACCAGATCAGCATGCTGTTCGGCGGCCGCATCGCCGAAGAGGTGTTCATGCACCAGATGACCACCGGCGCCAGCAACGACTTCGAGCGCGCGACCCAGATCGCCCGCGACATGGTGATGCGCTACGGCATGACCGAGTCGCTGGGCCCGATGGTCTACGCCGAGAACGAAGGCGAGGTGTTCCTGGGCCGCTCGGTCACCAAGACCACCAACATGAGCGAGTCGACCATGCAGAAGGTCGACGCCGAGGTGCGTCGCATCATCGACGAGCAGTACGCGCTGGCGCGCCGCCTGATCGAGGAGAACAGCGACAAGATGCACGCCATGGCCAAGGCCCTGCTCGAATGGGAAACCATCGACACCGAGCAGCTCGACGACATCATGGCGGGCCGTGCACCGCGTCCGCCCAAGGACTGGACCCCGCGGATCCCGCCGTCGAACAGCGGCGGCGGCAGCGGCGGCACGCCGGCGGTGAACCCCGATCCGGCACCCACCGCCGCATGAGCATGATGCTCTGGCAACCGACGGGKCCTCTGGCCCCGTTTTTTTTGAGCGGTCGCGTGGCATGAGCGTTGCCATCTGGCGCACGGCGCGTTTCGCCATTGACCTGGCGCGGCCCCGGGTGATGGGCATCGTCAACGTCACGCCCGATTCGTTCTCCGACGGCGGTGCGCATGCTTCCACCGCGGCAGCGCTTGCGCATTGCGAGCGGCTGGTCGAGGAGGGCGCGGACATCCTCGACATCGGCGGCGAATCGACGCGGCCCGGCAGCCCTGCCGTGCCGCTCGAGGCCGAACTCGCGCGCGTACTGCCGGTGGTGCGCGGGGCGGTCGCGCTGGGGGTTCCGATCTCGGTTGATACCTACAAGCCGGAGGTGATGCGCGAGGTGCTGGACCTGGGCGCGGACATCGTCAACGACATCTGGGCGCTGCGGCAGGCCGGCGCCATGCAGGCGGTGGCGGCGCATCCCGCCTGCGGGATCTGCCTGATGCACATGCACCGCGATCCGCAGACGATGCAGGTGGCGCCGATGGAGGGCGACGTGGTGCCTGTTGTGCGCCGCTTCCTCGAGCGGCAGGCGCAGGCGCTGGCCGGACTCGGGGTCGACGCCTCGCGCATCGTGCTCGACCCCGGCATCGGTTTCGGCAAGACCGTCGAACAGAATTTCGCGCTGTTGGCGCGTCAGCGGGAATTGCTCGAAGGCGGCTGGCCGGTGCTGGCAGGCTGGTCGCGCAAGTCCTCGCTCGGCAGCGTCACCGGCATCGCTGCTGCCGGCGAGCGCATGGTTCCGAGCGTGGCTGCGGCGGTGTTGGCGGTCGAACGGGGCGCCGCCATCGTCCGGGTGCACGATGTGCGCGAAACGGTCGCCGCCCTCGCGGTTTGGGGGGCGATGGCGCAACAACAAGAACAGGACCGAACTCAATGACAAGAAAATATTTCGGCACCGACGGCATTCGCGGCACGGTGGGCCAGCCGCCGATCACGCCGGACTTCGTGCTGCGGCTCGCGCATGCGGTGGGTCGCGTGCTCAAGAAGACCGAGGCGCGACCGACCGTGCTGATCGGCAAGGACACCCGCATCTCCGGCTACATGCTCGAATCGGCGCTTGAATCCGGCTTCAATTCGGCCGGTGTCGACGTCGTGCTGCTCGGGCCCTTGCCGACGCCCGGCGTCGCCTATCTGACGCGTGCCCAGCGCGCCAGCCTGGGCGTGGTGATCAGCGCCAGCCACAATGCATTTCCCGACAACGGCATCAAGTTCTTCAGCGCCCAGGGCACCAAGCTTAGCGACGAATGGGAGCTGGCGGTCGAGGCGGCGCTCGAGGAAGCCCCGGTATGGGCCGACTCGGCGCAGCTCGGCAAGGCTCGCCGGCTCAACGATGCGCCGGGGCGCTACACGGAGTTCTGCAAGAGCACCTTCGCCAACGACCTCACGTTGCGCGGCATGAAGCTGGTGGTCGACGCCGCCCACGGCGCCGCCTACCAGGTGGCGCCGCAGGTATTCCACGAGCTGGGTGCCGACGTGGTCAGCATCGGCTGCGCGCCCGACGGGCTCAACATCAACAAGGGCGTCGGAGCCACCCATCCCGGGGCCTTGATCGCCGCCGTCCAGGCCCATGCCGCCGACTACGGCATCGCGCTCGACGGCGATGCCGACCGTCTGCAGCTGGTGGATGCCGATGGGCGCCTCTTCAATGGCGACGAGTTGCTCTACCTGATCGTGATGGAGCGCGTCGCGCGCGGCGAGAAGCCGGCCGGCGTGGTTGGCACCCTGATGACCAACAAGGCGATCGAGATGGCCTTGAAAGGGCAGGGCATCGAGTTGGTGCGCGCCAAGGTCGGCGACCGCTATGTGCTCGAAGAGCTCGAGAAGCGCCACTGGCTGCTCGGCGGCGAGGGTTCGGGCCACCTGCTGGCGCTCGATCGCCACACTACCGGCGATGGCATCGTGAGCGCGCTCCAGGTGCTGCAGGCCTGCGTGCGCAGCGGGCGGCGCGTCGGCGAGCTGCTGGCTGGCGTGAGCCTCTTCCCTCAGACGCTCATCAACGTCCGCCTGGCCGAGGGGCAGGACTGGAAAGCCAACAAGGCGCTGGCCGCCGAGAGCGAACGCGCCGAGCGAGAGCTCGGCGACAACGGACGGGTGCTGATTCGCGCCAGCGGCACCGAGCCGCTGCTGCGCGTGATGGTCGAGGCGCGCGACGCGGCGCAAGCCGAGGCCTGCGCGCGCCGCATCGCGGACACGGTGAAGCTCGGCTGAAGCGCCGGCCATGCGCAAAGCGATCGACATCGTGATGGCCGACTATCGCGATCCGGCGCATGCGCGCGCGGTCGTGAACCTGCTGGACGCCTATGCGCGGGATCCCGCGGGCGGGGGCGAGCCGCTGGCGCCGGAGGTGCTCGCCGGCTTGCCGGAAGCGCTCGCGGCGCGGCCCCAGGCCTTCAGCGTGCTGGCCTTCGATGGTGAGCAGCCGATCGGCCTGGTGAACTGCATCGAGGGCTTCTCGACCTTCGCCTGCCGGCCGCTGGTCAATGTCCACGACGTGGTCGTGCTGGCCGGCCACCGCGGTCATCGGGTGGCGCAACGCATGCTGGATCGGGTCGAGGCCGAGGCCCGCGCTCGCGGCGCCTGCAAGCTCACGCTGGAAGTGCTGTCGGGCAACCCGAGCGCGCTGCGCGCCTACGAACGCGAGGGCTTCGAGCGCTATCAGCTCGATCCCGCCTTCGGTAGCGCGCTGTTCCTCCAGAAGAAGCTGTGAAAAAGCCGCTGGCACCCGAGGGTGCGGGGCGGCTCGATTCAGCGCGGCGAGATCAGAAGCGCGTGACGGGCATGGCGTCGTCGCCTGGCTTGGCCGGTGCGTACTTGCCCAGCTCCCACTTGGCGATCGCGTTGCGGTGCACCTCGTCCGGGCCGTCGGCGAAGCGCAGCGTGCGGGCGCCGGCGTAGGCGTAGGCCAGCGGGAAGTCGTCGCACATGCCGCCGCCGCCGTGCACCTGCATCGCCCAGTCGATTACCTGGCAGGCCATGTTGGGCGCCACCACCTTGATCATCGCGATCTCGGTCTTGGCGACCTTGTTGCCCGCCACGTCCATCAGCCATGCGGCCTTGAGCGTCAGCAGGCGCGCCATGTCGATCTTGCAGCGTGCTTCGGCGATCCGCTCCTGCGTCACGGTCTGCGAGGCGACGGTCTTGCCGAAGGCCACGCGCGAGCTGGCGCGCTTGCACATGAGTTCGAGCGCGCGCTCGGCCAGGCCGATCAGTCGCATGCAGTGGTGGATGCGTCCCGGGCCGAGACGGCCCTGGGCGATCTCGAAGCCGCGGCCTTCGCCGAGCAGGATATTGCCTGCCGGCACCCGCACGTTCTCGAACAACATCTCGACGTGGCCGTGCGGCGCGTCATCATAGCCCATCACGTTGAGCGGACGCAGGATCTTGATCCCCTGGGCGTCGGCCGGCACGATCACCATGCTCTGCTGCGAATGCTTGGGCGCGTCGGGTTCCGACTTGCCCATCGTGATGAAGACCTTGCAGCGCGGGTCGGCGGCGCCCGAGATCCACCACTTGCGGCCGTTGATGACGTACTCGTCGCCCTGGCGCTCGATGCGGGTCGAGATGTTGGTGGCGTCGCTCGATGCGACATCGGGCTCGGTCATCGCGAAGGCCGAGCGGATCTCGCCTTCGAGCAGCGGCTTGAGCCAGCGCGCCTTGATCTCTTCCGAGCCGTAGCGCGCGATGGTTTCCATGTTGCCGGTGTCGGGCGCCGAGCAGTTGAAGGCCTCGCTGGCCCATGGCACCCGGCCCATGATCTCGGCCAGCGGCGCGTACTCCTGGTTGGTCAGGCCGGCACCTTCGTAGCCCGAGGCGGCGGCGCTGTCGACTGGCAGGAACAGGTTCCACAGCCCCTGCGCCTTGGCCTTGGCCTTGACCTTCTCGACCGTCTCGAGCGCGGACCAGCGCTTGCCGGCCGCCGTGTTGGCCGCCAGTTCGGCCGCGTAGGCGGGTTCGGCGGGGTAGATGTGCTCGTCCATGAAAGCGCTGACGCGCTTTTGCAGCTCTTTGGTCTTGGCCGAGTATTCGAAGTCCATGTCGTCTCCAGGTGGGTAAATGCTCAGGCGACCTGCGCTGCGCCGCTCATGCCTTCTCGGCGAATTTCCAGGCCATTTCGGCCATCGGTCGCGCGCCGCGGCCCGATGCCACGGCTTGTTCGCTCGATGCGGTTCCGGCCTCGACTCGCTTGGCGATGCCCTGCAGGATCGCCGCGATGCGGAACAGGTTGTAGGCCAGGTAGAAGTTCCAGTCGGGCGCCAGCGCCTCGGGCGTTGTCAGGCCCGTGCGCTCGCAATAGCGGCGGATGTATTCGCTCTCGGTCGGGATGCCCAGGCTCTCGAGGTCGAGTCCGCCGACGCCTCGGAACGAGCCCTGCGGGATGTGCCAGGACATGCAGTGGTAGCTGAAGTCGGCCAGCGGATGGCCGAGCGTCGACAGCTCCCAGTCGAGCACTGCGATCGCGCGCGGCTCGGTGGCGTGGAACATCAGGTTGTCGAGGCGGAAGTCGCCGTGCACGATCGAGGTCATCGATTCGTCGCGGGCGCTGGCCGGGATGTGGGCCGGCAGCCATGCCATCAGGCGGTCCATCTCGGGAATCGGCTGCGTGACCGAGGCCAGGTACTGCTTGCTCCAGCGGCCGATCTGGCGCTCGAAGTAGTTGCCGGGTTTGCCGTAGTCGGCCAGCCCGCGCTCGGCGAACTTGACTGTATGCAGCGCCGCGATGACGCGGTTCATCTCGTCGTAGATCGCGGAGCGGGTCGCGTTGTCCATGCCGGGCAGGGACTGGTCCCAGAGCACGCGGCCGGCCATGAACTCCATCACGTAGAAGGCGCGCCCGATGACGGATTCGTCCTCGCACAGGCAGTACATCTTCGGCACCGGCACATCAGTGCCGGCCAGCCCGCGCATGACCTTGRACTCGCGCTCGACCGCGTGCGCCGACGGCAGCAGCTTGGCGACCGGGCCCGGCTTGGCGCGCATCACGTAGCTTTGGGACGGCGTCACGAGCTTGTAGGTCGGGTTCGACTGGCCGCCCTTGAACATCTCGACCGTGAGCGGTCCCTTGAAGCCGTCGAGGTTCTTCTCGAGCCAGGCGGTCAGCGCGCCGATGTCGACGAGGTGCTGTTGCGAGACGGCACGCGTGCCGACGAAGTTGTCGAAGTCCTGGGTCATGTCGCTTCTTTATTGGTCATCGGCTTCGGAGATGCGCATCAGCGCGGYGCGGTCGAGCACCACCAGTCCGCCCGATTCGATGCGGATCGCTTCCTCGCGCTCCATCGCCTTGAGTTCCTGGTTGACGCGCTGGCGCGAAGCGCCGAGCAGTTGGGCGAGCTCTTCCTGCGCCAGATGCAGGCCGATGCGCATCTGGCTGCCGTCCGCCAGGTTCGGCACGCCGTAGCTGCGCACCAGATGGATCAGCTGCTTGGCCAGGCGAGCGCGCAAGGGCAGGGTGTTGAGGTCCTCGACCAGCCCGAACAGCTGGCGGATGCGGCGTGCCTGCAGCCGCATCAGGGCTTCGTAGAGCTCGACGTGGTTCGACAGGATCTTCTGGAAATCGGCCCGCGCCACGCACAGGATCGTGGTGTCGCCATGCGCATAGGCATCGTGCGTGCGCCGGTCGCCGTCGAAGATCGCCACGTCGCCGAACCAGATGCCCGGCTCGACGTAGGTCAGCGTCACCTGCTTGCCCGAGACCGCGGTCGAGCTCACGCGCACCGCGCCCTTCGCGCAGGCGATCCACTGTTCGGGCGGATCGCCGCGAGCGGCGATCAGTTCGCCGTCCTTGTAGCGTTTGACGAATGCACATCGGAGGATGTCGTGGCGAAGAGAAGGTGAGAGGGAAGAGAACCAGCGACCACTGTTGATCGCTTCACGTTCTTCGATGGTAAGAATGGGGTCGTCCATGGACTGTCCTGTCGGTGACTGAAAGGCTAGGGGTTGTCACGGGAGCGACGCGCCCGTCATTCGTAGCGCGGCGTTTCCTTGGCGAGGAAGGCGGCGATGCCGATGCCCGCGTTGGGGTGATGCAGGTTGCGCACGAAGTGGTCGCGCTCCTGCGACAGCTGCGACACCAGCGTCGCGCCGCGGGCGTCGCTGAGCAATTCCTTGATGCTGGCCAGCGCATTCGGCGCCCGGGTATTGAGCTTGGCGGCCAGCGCCAGTGCGGCGGCCAGCGCCTGGCCGTTCTCGGTCAATTGATTGACGAGACCGAGCTGGTGCAGGCGCGCCGGCTCCAGCCGCTCGCCCTGCATCAGCCATTCGCTCGCGAGTTGGCGCGGCAGCGCCCGCGCCAGGTGCCAGCTCAGACCGCCGTCCGGCGACAGGCCGACGTTGCTGTACGAAGCCGCGAACACCGCATCGCGTGCCGAAACCACGAAATCGCAGGCCATTGCCAGCGAGAAGCCGGCGCCGGCCGCCGCGCCCTCAACCGCCGCGATGACCGGTTTCGGGAAGGTGCGGATCGAGTCGATCCAGGTGTGGAGCGCCTCGATGCTCTCGGCCTGCACCGAGGGCTCGCGATCGCGGTTGGCCGACAGGCGCTGCAGCGAGCCGCCGGCGCAGAACCACTTGCCCTCGCCGACGATGACGACGCTCTTGATCTCCTGGCTGCTCTCGGCGCCGTTCAGCGCCTCGATGCCGGCGGCGTACATCTCGGGGCCGAGTGCGTTGCGCATCGAGGGGTTGGACAGGGTCAGCACCATGGTGCCCCCTTCGCTGGTGCTTTTGAGTTCTGCGGTCATGGTGCTTTGCTTACTCTTCGAGGTGGATGAGGCTCAGGCCGAGGGCGCCGCGGCGGCGCAGCCACGGACTCGGGCGATAGCGCGGATCGCCGTAGACGGTCTGCAGGTTGAACAGGACTTCCAGCATATTGGTCGGGCCGTAGAGGTCGCCCATGGCCAGCGGCCCCTGCGGGTAGCCGAGCCCGAGGCGAACCGCGAGTTCGAGATCGGCCGGCGAGCAAACGCCCTGCTGGCACATGTCGGAGGCGATGTTCACGATGGTCGCCACTACGCGCTGGGTGACGAACCCGCCGCTGTCGCGGATCACGCTGACCGCCTTGCCGTCGCTGGCGAAGAGGGCATGCGCCGCATCGCGGATGTCGCGCCGGGTGGCCGGATTGGTTGCCAGCACGCGCCGCTTGGTGGTCGCGTCGTCCACCATCAGGTCGATGCCAACCGTGCGGGTGGCATCGAGCCGCTCGACCGCGGCCACGGTGGTGACGTCGAAGCCCAGCGGCGCGACCAGGATCAGGGCCGTGGCGGAAGGCGCGGCACCGGTTTCGAGCTGCGCGCCCAGCGCATGCACCAGTCGCAGCAGGTCGRGACGACGGGCCGCGCGCGGCGAGACCCAGACCGGCGGCAAGGCGTCCACCTTCGGCACCGGCGGCTCGGCAGGCTTCTGCATCTCGCCTTCGGGATAGCGATAGAAGCCGTCGCCGGTCTTGCGGCCCAGCGCGCCCGCGGCCAGGCGCTGCGCCGTGATGATGCTGGGACGGAAGCGCGGCTCCTCGTAGTACTGGTGATAGATCGACTCCATCACCGGATGGGAGACGTCGAGTGCGGTCAGGTCGAGCAGTTCGAAGGGGCCGAGGCGAAAACCTGCCTGATCGCGCAGGATGCGGTCGATGGTGGCGAAATCGGCCACGCCTTCGCCGGCGATGCGCAGTGCTTCGGTCCCGTAGCCGCGCCCCGCGTGGTTGACGATGAAGCCGGGCGTGTCCTTGGCCTGGACCGCGCTGTGGCCCATCTGCTGCGCATAGGCGGCCAGTTGACGGCAGACTTCGGGCTCAGTCTTGAATCCGGCCACCACCTCGACCACCTTCATCAACGGCACCGGATTGAAGAAGTGGAAGCCGGCCATTCGCTGCGGCTGCTTCAGTGCGGTCGCGATGGCCGTCACCGACAGCGAAGAGGTGTTGGTGGCCAGTGTGGCCGACGGCGAGACCACGGATTCGAGGTCGCGGAACAGCTGGCGCTTGACTTCCAGGTCCTCGACCACGGCTTCGATCACCAGGTCGCAGGCGGCGAGCGCCTGCACCGAGTCGACGGCCTGCACGCGCGCAGCCAGGTCGTCGCGCTGGGCTGCGTCGAGCTTGCCCTTGTCGAACTGCTTCTGCCACTGGGCAAGCAGGGCTTCGCGCCCGCGTGTCGCGGCGCCTTCGAAGCTGTCGAGCAGCAGCACCCGGCTCCCGGCTTGCGCCGCGATCTGGGCGATGCCTCGCCCCATGGCACCGGCACCAATGACGCCGACGTTGGAAAATTTCACGGTCATTTGATAATTGTCCCTCTATGAATGATCGCCGCTGACGCTCGTGTCAGAATGTGTCAACTTTCGATTGCTTTTGTAGCAGCCCATTTTGCAATTCCCACGACTCGCGGCGAGCCTGCTCATTTTCGGCCTCGCTCTTGAATCATCCGCCTTGACGATCGGGCGGCCCCAAGGGGCCGTCTGGATCGGCAAGCCGATGGACGTCGCGATTCCGCTTTCGCTCGACGCGGCGGAGGCCGGCGAATCCCTGTGTCTCCAGGCGGACGTGCTGCAGGGCGACACCGCGATGCCGGACCGGCGCGTGACGGTATCGCTCGAGACCGGGTCGGCGGGACCCCGCGCCCGTGTCCGTTCGACCGTGCCGATCGAGGAGCCGGTGGTCACGCTGACCCTCAGGGCCGGCTGCGACCTGAAGTCCACACGCAACTACGTACTGCTGGCCGATGTGCAGGTCGATGCCGCGCTGCCCGCCGTGGCGGCACCGGCCGCGCGCCAGATGCCCGAGTTCGCGCCTGCGCCGCGGCC
>NZ_JBFUIU010000294.1:0-10495 GCF_056401695.1 Variovorax sp. P4_D9 | reverse complement strand
CTAGACGCCATGCCCCAGCCCACCAGCAAACGCCCGTCGCGCATCGAACGCGGTTCTGCCTTGCGGTTCTTCCAGCCGAACTTCTCGGCACCGAGGCGATAGCACTCGCGCAATGCCTTGCTGGAGAAGGGCTTGCCGCTTTCCGGGTCTGTCTCTGCGTAGTTCACAAGGCGCAGTTCCATTGGATCGATCCTCAGCGCGTAGGACAGCTCGTCCATAGCGCATTCCAGCGCGAACATGCCGCTCACCGCGCCCGGTGCGCGCATCCACGTGGGCGTGGCGAGGTCTGTCGCGGCGACATTCAAAGGCGCATGCAGGTTCGGGCAAGCATAGACCTGCCTCGTGAAGCTTGTGGTTGCATCCGAGAACGCCTCGAACGACGAGGTGTTGTGGAACGCCTCGTGGATCATGGACGACAGCCTGCCGCTGCGGTCGGCACCCAGCGCGATCTTCTGGATGGTGTAGGGCCGGTAGCCGTGCCCGGTAAACATCTGGGCGCGCGTGTAGACCACCTTGACCGGGCGCTGGAGTTCACGCGCCGCCATCGCCGTCAACGACGGATAGTAGTTGGGCTTGAGCGACGCACCGAAGGCGCCGCCCACGAACGGGGACACCACGCGGATGTTCTCGGCGGGCACGCCCAGGCTTTCCGCCAGATGCGATTGCACACCGAAAACCTGCTGGGTCTTGTMGAAGATCGTGAGCTGATCGCCTTGCCAGAACGCGATGGCCGCATGCGGCTCGATCGGGTTGTGGTGGTTGATCGGAATGCGGTACTCCCCCTCGACCTTGATCGCCGCGGCTTGCATCGCACCGGTCGGATTACCACGCGGCTTGCCCGTGGCCGGATCGGGCTGCGCGCGGTCCATCACCGTGGCGAAGTCGGTCTGGTGCGGCTCGGCCTGGTAGACGACCTTGACCAGCCGCGACGCATGTCGGGCCTGTTCGTAGCTCTCAGCAACGACCAGCGCGATCGGTTGCCCGTTGAAGAACACCCGGTCCGATTGCAGCGGCCACGACCACGCCGGTTGTGCGTCGGCCGCCGGTGCCGGGCCGAGCTTGCCCGCGTTCAGGTGCGTGAAGACTCGGATCACGCCGCCCGCCTGCTCGGCTTCGCGCGTGTCGATGGCCGTGATGCGGCCCTTGGCCACCGTGCTCAGCACGATGAAGCCGTAGCTGACATTCGGTATCTGGAACTCGGCGGTGTACTTCGCCTTCCCAGTGACTTTGGCGAGCCCGTCGACGCGGGTCGTTTCTTTGCCTAGATAGCGTGCCATGTGATTCCCTTTCACGCCAGGCGCGCAGCGCGCATCAGTGCACGCGCGACAGAGCGTCGACCCAATTCCACCTTGTAGGCGTTGTGCGCCAACGGGCGCGCATCGCGCAGCGCGGCTTCGGCCGCGCGCTTGAACGTCGCCTCGTCGGCACRCTGGCCCACAAGCACCGCTTCGGCCTCGGCACTGCGCCAGGGCTTGTGTGCGACGCTGCCCAACACCACGCGCGCCTGACRAATCCTGCTGCCGTCCATGTCCAGCGCGGCGGCCACGGAAACCATCGCGAAGGCGTACGAGGCACGGTCGCGCACCTTCAGGTAGTGCGAGTGGCGCGCGAAGTCGCCCGCGGGCACAGGCAGCTCGATGGCGACGATGAGTTCACCGTGCTCCAGGTTGCTGTCGCGCTGAGGCGTGTCACCCGGCAACCGGTGGAAGTCGGTGATGGTGATCAGCCGCTCGCGTCCGTCCGGCGCGCGAACGCGCACCTTGGCATCGAGTGCGTATAGCGCGGTGGCCATGTCGCCGGGATAGGTCGCCACGCAGGCCTCGCTCCAGCCCATGATCGCGCCGATCCTGTTGAGACCCTCGCGCGCGCCGCAGCCGCTGCCGGCCTCGCGCTTGTTGCACGGCATGGACGTGTCGTAGAAGTAGTTGCAGCGCGTGCGCTGCAGCAGGTTGCCGCCGTTGGTCGCCATGTTGCGCAACTGCCCCGAGGCACCTGCGACGATCGCCTGTGTGAGCAGCGGGTAGTTCTCCCGGACGAGCGGGTGGTTGGCCGTTTCGGTGTTGGTCGCCAGTGCACCGATGGACAGGCCGGAGCGCGTGCGCTGGATCTCCCGTAGCGGCAGACGGGTGATGTCGACCAGGCGAGTCGGACGCTCGACGTCTTCCTTCATCAAGTCGAGAAGATTGCTTCCCCCCGCGAGGTACTTGGCTTGCGGCAACGCCGACATGGCGGCAGTCGCAGAAGCGGCATCCGTCGCTCGCACGTATTCAAACGGTCGCATGGCCGTCCTCCTTCCTGGCGTCCGTGGCCAAGGCCAGCTGTGTTTCTGTGGCGAATCCCCAGGTCTGGGCGGCCTGGCGGCCGGAGTGGACCTCCTGGATGGCGGCGACGATGCCTGGGTAGGCACCGCAGCGACAGATGTTGCCGCTCATGCGCTCTTTGATCTCGTCGTCGGTCAGGCGCCTCGTGGTCTTGCCGACGTTTTCGGTGACGTGGCTGACCTGGCCCCGTTGGGCCTCGCTCAGCATGCCGACGGCGGAGCAGATCTGGCCCGACGTGCAGTAGCCGCACTGGAAGCCGTCATGCTTGATGAAGGCTGCCTGCATCGGATGCAGTTGGTCCCCCTTCGCCAGCCCCTCGATGGTCGTGACCTCGCGGCCCTGAAGCGTTGCGGCCAGAGTCAAACAGGAGAGAACGCGTTGGCCGTCGACCAGCACGGTGCATGCGCCGCACTGGCCTTGGTCGCAACCCTTCTTGGAGCCTGTCAACGCAAGACGCTCGCGAAGCGCATCGAGCAGCACGACGCGTGAGTCGATCTCCAGTGTCTGCGGCACGCCATTTACCTGGAAGGTGACCTTCACGACGTTCTGCGCTACGACAGGCGCCGAGGCCGCGCCGGCCACGGGGGCCATCTGCGCGAGTGCCGACTCCGTCGCCAACAAGTTGGCGGCGAACAGCCCGATGCCACCGCCACCGGTCTGCATCATGAAAGTGCGTCGCGCTTGACCTACGTCGCCGAGTGCTGGCATCTCCCGCAGGAGGGCAGCTTCGTCGGCACTAAGTTCGGCCGGAAGGTCATTGCTGATTTCGTGGGGCATGGACTGTGTCCTTTTGGTGGAAGATGGAATGCGGCAACAGTTCGCCAACCCATCGCGGGGCGTGTTCGCCCAGTCGTTCATGACCGTGCGCAGCCATGCTGTCTACGGCTTCTTCTGGTTGTTCTTTGCCGCCCTTGACTTTGTCAAACATGCTGCTCGCCGACTACGTGAGGAATGCTTAATGCCTCTATTACTACTACTAATGAATTCCCGGACGCGGTGCCGCAGCCGCAGGCTCTGTTCGCTGTGCGAAGCCACGTCCCACGCTGGGTCTTCATTGACGTGAGAATTCGACCATGACGCTGCCCTGCCCGAGCGCTTTAGCCAAGCCATTCGGGTCGTCCACCTGCCCAAGGCGCGTGTACGAATACGGGGAATTGAAGGTCAGATAAAAAACGACCACTGTGTTCGTGCCGTACAGCATGAGATCGCCATTGCGGATCGTTCCCGGTCGACTGGCGTTCGCAGGCAGGTCTTTCGGCAGGTCGAACTTCTTCTCGTTGCCGTTGAGTTCGGTCATGTCGAGCGTCATCGGCAGTCGCGCTGCGAAAGCACGGGCGGCCTCCGTGTCGGCCAAGGTCACGGCGAAGCGACGCTCGCCGACGGTCATCCACATGCTTGTCTCCTTGGCTTTGCTGGGTGCCGCCCCGGCATCGGCAATCACAACCGGGACAGCTAGCGAATCCTGAACCGACCTTTCGTTGGCGTGGCTGCCACCGAGAGCGAGCAGGCCGGTGAGCAAGCCCGCAAGACGCAGGCRCCACGGCAGGCGACTGTTGATCGTCAGGGCAAAAGGAATGCGTTCTTGGGTCATGTTGATTTCGTGCAGTCTGCGCGTGCTGTCAAGAAAACCAGGAACGCGCCGACCAGCAACAGGCCGGCGCTGAAAGCAAAGGTGCTCCGGTAGCCGCTGCTGTCAAATAACAGGCCACCGACCGTGGAACCCAGTGCCATCGAAAGCTGCACCACCGCCACCATGAGCCCTCCGCCGGCTTCGGCGTCCTGTGGGAGGGTTCGCGCGATCCACAGCCACCAGCCCACAGGGGCAGCCGTGGCCACCAGGCCCCAGACACCCAGCAGCATCGTCGTGACGGTCACCGAAGCGCCCAAGGCGATGAGCGCCACCGCGATGGCTGCCATCAGCACCGGAATGACCGTCAGCGTGCCGTAGAAGTCGATACTCAGAAACTGGCCGATGACCGTGGTGCCGACGAAACCCGCGATACCCAGCGTCAGCAGCACGAGCGAAAGCGTCGACACATCGACCTGGGTCACTGTCTCGAGGAATGGGCGCAGGTAAGTGAACAGCGCGAACTGCCCCATGAAGAAGACTCCCACTGCCAGCATGCCGAGCACGACCAGCCGGTTCCTGAAGAGCTTGAACACGTTGCCCGAGCCTTGCGCACGTGTCTGCACCTTCATGGTCGGCAGACTCAACCACTGCCAGACGAACGCGATGACGGCGACCGGCACCAGACAGAAGAAGGCGCCGCGCCAGCCGATGATCGAGCCGAGGTAGCTGCCCAGCGGTGCCGCCACGACCGTGGCCAGTGCATTGCCGCTGTTGAAAATCTCGAGTGCACGCGGCACTTTGGACGGCGGCACGAGTTGCATGGCAGTGGCCGCCGACATCGACCAGAAGCCGCCGACCACGACGCCGATCAGCGCCCGGCCCGCCATATACGTCAGGTAGTTGGGTGCGAGCGCGACGATGGCACCGGAGAGGCACATCAGCGCGGTCAGCGACAGCAGCAGCGTCTTGCGATTCATCTTCGCGGCGACCGCCGAGATCGACAAGCTGGTGAGCACCGCGAAAGCGCCGGAGATGGCGATGCCTTGCCCGGCCATGCCTTCGGTGACCTTGAGGTCGGTCGCCATAGGCGTCAGCAGGCTGACGGGCATGAACTCCGAGGCGATCAGCGCGAAGACGCACAACGTCATCGCGAAGACACCGCTCCAATGCGCGGGCTGTGCTTCGCTTTGTTGTTCGAAGGCGGCGCTTCCGGCAGGCGCACCGATGGCTTGCGCTGTCATCAGGCGCTCGCAGCAACGAGGTGCTTACTGAAGAACGACGTTAGCTTGTCGAATGGGATCAGCGTTACGCGGTCGTACAGGTCCACATGGCCGGCGCCTGGAACGATGTGCAGTTCCTTCGGTTCTGCAGCGCGGTTGTAGGCGTCTTCGCTGAACTCTTTGGAATGCGCTTGGTCACCGGTAATGAACAGCATGGGCCGCGGTGAGATGGTCTCGATGTCGTTGAACGGATAGAAGTTCATGAACTTGACGTTGCTCGTCAAAGTCGGCATGGTGGTGGTCCGAGCCGATGCGCCCTTGGGCGTGAACTCGCCGCGCGGCGTGCGGTAGAAATCGAAGAACTCGCGCTGGATAGGATGCGTGTCGGCCGCCAGCGTGAGGACCGTGCCGCCGGTGTACTGAACGGCGCCGCCGTTGAACTCCGCCTGCCGTTGCTCGGCGGCCGCAGCTATGATCTGCTTGCGCTGGTCCACAGTCTGCGAGTGGTTGAGCGCATCGCGGTTGGCCGCCCCCATGTCGTACATGCTCACCGTGGCGATGGCCTTCATGCGTGAATCGATCTTTGCCGCACTGATGACGAAGCTGCCGCTGCCGCACACGCCGATGGCGCCGATCTGCTGCTTGTCGACGAATGCCTGGCTGCCGAGGTAGTCGACTGCAGCGCTGAAGCTCTCTGCGTACATGTCGGGCGAGACGGCATTGCGCGCCTGACCGTCGCTACCGCCCCAGAACGCGAGGTCCAGGGACATGGTCACGAAACCTTGCTCCGCCATCTTCGTTGCGTAGAGATTCGCGCTTTGCTCCTTCACGGCCCCCATGGGGTGACCCACGACGATCGCCGGAGTGCGCTTGCTTCGGTCCAACGCGCTGGGGATGAAAAGGTTCCCGGCGATGGCCATCTGGTACTGGTTCTTGAAGCTGACCTTGCGCACGGTGACCTGGTCGCTCGTGTAGAAGTTGTCGGCCCCCTCAGGCAGGCTCGTGCTCTTTCGCGGTGGCGCAGCGAATCCTGAGCCCGTGGACGAAAGCATGCCTATGGCAACAACGCCGGTACCCGCCATCCTCAAGAACTCGCGTCGATCGGACGCATCGTCGGCCTCCTTTGCGGCTGGGGTGAAAGTGCTGGCTGTCAGCGTTGTCATGGTTGATGTCCTTGGTAATGTGCGGCGGCGGGGAGGCACTCGTTGCTTGCTTGATGGGTGCTTTTCACGTTCGACAAAGTTTGCCCGGCGGTCCGCATCTTGACTAGATAATGAATGCTTAATACATTTATTACTCTGCCTAATCAATTCCAGTGCGAAATCTGACATGCCACGACGCAATCTCAACGACCTGCTGGCCTTTGTGACGGTGGCGCGTGAAGGCAGCTTCACCAAGGCGGCCGGCAAGCTCGGTGTCACCCAGTCGGCACTCAGCCAGGCGATTCGCGGGCTGGAGGAAGGGTTGCAGATCCGCCTTCTCACCAGGACAACGCGAAGCGTCGCACCGACGTCGGCCGGTGAGCGACTCATGAAAGCCATTGGCCATCGCTTCGAAGAAATCGAGGCCGAACTCGATGCGTTGACCGAGTTGCGTGACAAACCTGCAGGCACCGTGCGCATCACCTGCGGCGACCATGTGCTGCACGCAGTTCTTCTCCCCAAGCTCATGCCGCTGCTGCGCGAATACCCGGACATCAAGCTGGAGTTCGACATGAATTACGGTTTTCGCGACATCGTGGCTGACCGCTTCGATGCCGGTGTTCGCATGGGAAATACGATCGACAACGACATGATCGCCGTGCCCATCGGTCCACCGCTGCGCATGGCGGTGGTGGCCTCACCCGACTACTTTGCGGCCCATCCCGTTCCGAAGACGCCAGGCGACCTCACGAGTCATCAATGCATCAACCAGCGCATGCCCACATCGGGCGGCCTCTACGTCTGGGATTTCGAGAAACGAGGTCGCAAGGTCAACGTCCGAGTGGATGGCCCATTGATCTTCAACACTGCGCCGCCCCAGGTGGACGCGGCATTGGCCGGACTGGGCATTTCCTTGTTGCCGGAGGATGAGCTTATGTCGCACATCGAATCGGGGCAACTTGTGCGCGTCTTGCAGGACTGGTGTCCCAAGTTCGCCGGCTACCACCTGTACTACCCCAGCAAACGTCAACCATCGCCGGCCTTCTCGCTGGTCGTCAAGGCGCTGCGCTTCAGCGGTGCACGACAGCAGTAGGCCGTGATCTTGGTCAAGTCGCCGTTCAGGCTTTGCCGTGCGCCCGCAATGAAGCGCGACATTCCCGTGATCTACCGGGAGCAGACCAGCTTGACCGAAGCCGCGCATGACCTTGTCACGGAGGCTCAAGCGGTCGGCAACAGGCATTCGGCGATGAGGGAGTTCGTGAAGCCTATGGATCCACGTTCAACCAAGTCCCGGGGAGGCTCCACGCCGTCCCGAAGCAACGAGTTGTTCCAGCACGGTACGTTGCGACCAACCCACCACCACGACCCGCAACAGGACGTTGGGATGGCGCTGCTCCAAAGTGTTCGACAGGCTGGGCAGCGTGCCCATGGTGATGGCGCCGGCGTCGGGGGCTCGAAGCCTTGAAGCCGAGCCTCGTCCACTCGCATGCCGTCGCGGATCTGGCGTGCGTAGGCATAAACCAGCTTGCGTGATGAAGTGGGCGTGATGCCCGCTGAACCGCGCTCGAGCAAGGTCATACCCAGTTCGCTCTCCAGCCAGGGCCATGGATTTCGACAACGCCGGTTGCGAGACACCCATGCACTATTGCGGCTCTGGTCAGGCACTCCTCCTCGACCACGGTGGCCAAGTACTAAAGCTTTCGTGGGTCCATGTCGCGCTCTCCAGGATCGTCGTTGGTTGTGGTGCCGACGACTGTACTCCTCCGATCCTGTGACGACGCTCCATTACCTGCGAAACATTCATCGATGACGCCCGCAGCCCTGCGTCAATCCGAGCTTTTGATCCCCGTTCTCCTTCACGACCCTAAGCCACCGCTCGGCGTCCGACTTCATGAGCGCGGCCAGTCTGGGCGCTGGACATCGCCAACGGAACGTCCTACAGCCTGGGCGGGTATGTCTTCACGCAAGGCCTCGGCGTGCTCGCAACGTGTGCCGCAAGCTGCGCGCCGGCCTGGCAACTCCTGAAGGGCGCCCCGAGCACCCCGGCCGCGCCCACGGGGCGGCTACAAAGTCGAGCAATGGCCGCGAGATGGGCGTGTTCGGCCTGGACGAGTACCTCGAAGTCAAGGCCATGATCGTCGCAATCGGCCCCACGTTGCTCGACGCATCCATCGGATCGCCCCATGGCGACGGGATGCGCGGCAGGGGGGGCGCCGACGGCAGCTTCGAGATCGGCCACGTCGCGTCCCTTGACCGAAGGCGCACGCGGGTTGGATTACAGTCTCCAACGCAGTCTCTCCCAACTTCATGGAGCCCCATCCTGGATCTGCGCGATCTTCACTATTTCGAGGTCCTTGCCGAGCTCGAGCACATGGGGCGCGCGGCCGAGCGTCTGCACCGCACGCAGCCCGCGCTGACGAGCTGCGTGCGGCGCCTGGAGGAGGCATGCGGCGCTGCTCTATTCGAGAAGACGGGACGTGGCATCCGACTCACCGCGGCCGGCAAGGCCCTCCTCAAGTGGGCTCAGCGCACGCGTTTCGACGTCGAAAGCGCGCGCCGCGAGATCGGCGACATCGGCCGCGGCCTGACCGGGAACATCAAGGTCGGCATCGTGCCAACGGCCGCGCAGTTTCTCTTGCCGCCCGCCGCCCGCGACCTGATGCGCGAGGCACCCGGCGTCACCTTGCGAACCACGGTGGCGCTGGTCGACGTCTTGAAGCCGCTCCTTCGCGCCGGCGACATCGACCTGATGGTCGGCACCGAGGTTCCCGCAGAAGCCGGGTTCGCTTCCCAATTCCTGGCCGAAGACGTGATCGTGGTTGCCGCTGCCGAATCGCATGCGATCTTCGACAAATCAAAGCCCAGCTTGAAGGACCTGACAGGCCATCGGTGGGTGCTGCAGCCTCCCGGCGCGCCGACCCGGGACTGGCTTGACCAAACCTTTGATCGGAACCGCCTCCCCCGGCCTCTCGTGCAGGTCGAAAGCACGATGCTGCTGATGCTTCCCAGCCTGATTGGCGAGACGGGCCTGCTGAGCTTCATCTCGCGCCTGCACCTTCAGGCCGGGCGATCAGGCGCCGCGTTGCGCGAAGTGAAGCTCCCTGCCACGACCATGCGCCGCCGCATGGTCGTGACCTACCGGGACAGCGGCTACATCTCCCCTGCAGCGCAACGCCTGATTGCCCTTCTGGCGAAATACGCCGTCGCACCGGCGGCTTGATACCCAAAGTCAGATCTATCGATCTTAAAAAACTATCGATTGGACTGAATGGGCGGCGTGGCGAATACTTGCCTCCACTGAACGCACCGCTCGCAATCAAGCGAAGCGGGCTGAACTGGAGACAAGACATGCAACACCGCGCTTCCCCCGCCACGGCTTCGCGCCATCTCACTGGCTTCGCAGCCGCTACCGGCCTCATCGCCGCAGCGATGCTCCTGGCGAATTCGCCGGCGTCGGCGCAGGCTGCCTATCCCTCGCGGGCCATCAAGCTCATCGTGCCGTTTCCCGCTGGTGGCGGCACCGACCTGATCGCGCGTGAAGTCGCCAACAAGGTCGCCGTCTCCAATGGCTGGTCGATCATCATCGACAACAAGCCGGGCTCTGGTGGCAACCTCGGCGTGGATACTGCGGCGAAGTCGGCGCCTGACGGCTACACGCTCGTCCTGGGTCAGACCAGCAACCTGGCGATCAATCCCACGCTGTACCCCAAGCTGCCCTACAACCCGGAAAAGGACCTGACCCCGATCGTCGCGG
Organism: Variovorax sp. P4_D9; assembly: GCF_056401695.1. Lineage (NCBI taxonomy): Bacteria > Pseudomonadati > Pseudomonadota > Betaproteobacteria > Burkholderiales > Comamonadaceae > Variovorax > Variovorax sp. P4_D9. The sequence goes on along the minus strand of NZ_JBFUIU010000294.1, from coordinate 488 downwards.
TGGCCAGCGCGCCCCTGGCCCTGGTGGTGGCTGCAGACTCGCCCTACAAGACCGTCGCAGACGTGGTGGCTGCGGCCAAGGCCAAGCCCGGAACGCTGAACTACGCCAGTTCCGGAAGTGGCACGGTGGCACACCTCGCGACGGAGCTGCTCCAGAAGACTGCAGGTGTGAAGTTCACGCACGTTCCTTACAAGGGCGCCGCGCAAGGCTCGACCGACCTGATTGGCGGCCAGATCCAGATGTACATGTCCTCCGTGCCGACCCTGATCGGCTACGTCAAGAACGGCAAGATGCGCATCCTTGCGGTCACCTCGGCCAAGCGCACCGCTGACCTGCCGGCGGTGCCCACCGTGGCCGAGTCGGGCTTCAAAGGATTCGAGGCCGTGACCTGGTTCGGCATCGCGGGGCCCGATGGCTTGCCCAAGGACGTGGTCGCCAAGCTCAACGGTGCCTTCAACAAGGCGCTGCAGGACCCGGAAGTCAAGAAG
>NZ_JBFUIU010000293.1:0-10538 GCF_056401695.1 Variovorax sp. P4_D9 | reverse complement strand
GCCCTTCACCTTCCGGGCGATGGTGGTTCGCACCTACTGGCCCGGCGCCACGGCGCAGCAGGTGGCCGAGCAGGTGACCGACAAGCTCGAGCGCACCTTGCAGGAGGCGCCCTACGCTGACAAGATCCGCAGCTACTCCAAGCCCGGCGAGTCGCAGATCATCTTCGAGATCAAGGATTCATCGAAGCCCGGCGAGGTCGCGAACGTCTGGTACACGGTCCGCAAGAAGATCAGCGACATGCGTTCGACGCTGCCGTCCGGCGTCCAGGGGCCGTTCTTCAACGATGATTTCGGCGATGTCTACGGCGTGATCTACGCGCTGGAAAGCGACGGCTTCAGCTACGCCGAACTCAAGACCTTCGCCGACGATGTGCGCCAGCGCCTGCTGCGCGTCAAGGACGTGGCCAAGGTCGAGCAGTTCGGCGTCCAGGACGAGAAGATCTTCATCGAGGTGTCGCAGAAGCGCATTGCGCAGCTGGGCCTCGACTTCAACGCCGTGCTGGCCCAGATCGGCTCGCAGAACGCGGTCGAGAGCGCCGGCACGATCCAGGCGCCGCTGGACGTGGTCCAGGTCCGCGTGGGCGGCCAGTTCACCAGCGTCGAGCAGCTGCGCGCGATGCCGATCCGCGGCAGTTCCGGCAACCATCTGCGCCTCGGCGACATCGCCGAGATCCGCCGCGGCTATGTCGATCCGCCCGCGATCAAGGTGCGCCACCAGGGCCGCGAGGTGATCGCCCTCGGCGTCTCGATGGCCAAGGGCGGCGACATCATCGCGCTCGGCAAGGCGCTGCGCGAGGCCACCGGCGAAATCGACAAGCGGCTGCCGCTCGGCGTCAAGCTGGTCCAGGTCCAGGACCAGCCGGTGTCGGTGGCCAGCTCGGTCAACGAATTCGTCAGCGTGCTGATCGAGGCGGTGGCGATCGTGCTGGCGGTCAGCTTCGTCGCGCTCGGGCTGCACAAGGGCGGGCGCTTCGGCTGGTACGTGGACATCCGGCCCGGGCTGGTGGTGGCGATCACGATCCCGCTGGTGCTGGCAGTGACCTTCCTGGCGATGAACTACTTCGGCATCGGCCTGCACAAGATATCGCTGGGCTCGCTGATCATCGCGCTCGGCCTGCTGGTGGACGACGCGATCATCGCGGTCGAGATGATGGTGCGCAAGATGGAGGAGGGCTACGACAAGGTGCGCGCCGCGACCTTCGCCTACGACGTCACGGCCAAGCCGATGCTGACCGGCACCTTGATCACCGCGGCCGGTTTCCTGCCGATCGGGCTGGCCAAGTCGGTGACCGGTGAATACACCTACGCCATCTTCGCCGTCACCGTGATCGCGCTGGTGCTGAGCTGGTTCGTCTCGGTCTACTTCGTTCCCTACCTCGGCACGCTGCTGCTCAAGGTCAAGCCGCACGACCCAGACGCGCCGCCGCACGAGCTCTTCGACACCCCTTTCTACAACGCCTTCCGCAAGTCGGTGAACTGGTGCGTCGAGCACCGCTGGCTGACCATCGGCGCCACCGTGCTGATGTTCGCGCTCGGCATCGCCGGCATGGGCAGGGTGCAGCAGCAGTTCTTCCCCGACTCGAGCCGGCCCGAAATCCTGGTCGAGCTGTGGTTCCCCGAGGGAACCTCTTTCTCGGCCAACGAGGAAGTGGTCAAGCGCGTCGAGACCCGGCTGCAGCAGGAGGAGGGCATCTCCAGCATCACGAGTTGGATCGGCTCCGGCGTGCCGCGCTTCTACCTGCCGCTCGACCAGGTGTTCCCGCAGACCAACGTGGCCCAGCTGATCGTGCTGTCGAAGGACCTCAAGGTGCGCGAGAAGCTGCGCCTTCGGCTGCCGGCCGTCCTGGCGCAGGAATTTCCCGAGGCCCGCGGCCGCGTCAAGCTGCTGCCCAACGGGCCGCCGGTGCCCTACCCGGTGCAGTTCCGCGTCGTCGGCGCCGAACCGGCCCAGTTGCGCGTGCACGCCGATGAGGTCAAGGCGCTGATGCGCGAGAACCCCAACATGCGCGGGGTCAACGACAACTGGAACGAGTCCGTGAAGGTGATCCGTCTCGAGGTCGACCAGGACAAGGCGCGCGCGCTCGGCGTCACCAGCCAGGCCATCGCCCAGGCCTCGCGCACCATGTTCAGCGGCACCACGGTCGGCCAGTACCGCGAGAACGACCTGCTGATCGACATCGTGCTGCGCCAGTCGCCGGACGAGCGCGAGGCGATCTCGGACATCGGCAATGCCTACCTGCCCACCAATTCGGGCCGCTCGATTCCGCTGACCCAGATCGCCAGGCCGACGTTCAGCTGGGAGCCGGGCGTGATGTGGCGCTGGAACCGCGATTACGCGATCACCGTGCAGGGCGACATCGTCGAAGGCCTGCAGGGCGCGACCGTGACCAACGAAGTGCTGCCGAAGCTGCGCGCGCTCGAGGCCCGCTGGCAGGCCGCCGGGGACGGCGCCTATCGGATCGAGGTGGCGGGCGCCGTGGAGGAGAGCAGCAAGGGCTCGGCCTCGATCGTGGCCGGCGTGCCGATCATGCTGTTCCTGGTGTTCACGCTGCTGATGCTGCAGTTGCACAGTTTCAGCCGCTCGCTGCTGGTCTTCATCACCGGGCCGCTCGGCATCGTCGGCGTGGCCGGCGCGCTGCTGGCCTTGAACCGGCCCTTCGGTTTCGTCGCCCTGCTCGGCGTGATCGCGCTGATGGGCATGATCCAGCGCAACGCGGTGATCCTGATCGACCAGATCGAGAGCGACCGCGCAGCCGGCGTGCCGGCCTGGGACGCCATCGTCGAATCGGCGGTGCGCCGGCTGCGGCCGATCGTGCTGACCGCGGCGGCCGCGGTGCTGGCGATGATCCCGTTGTCGCGCAGCGTGTTCTGGGGGCCGATGGCGGTGGCGATCATGGGCGGGCTGATCGTCGCCACGGTGCTGACGCTGCTGGCGCTGCCGGCGATGTACGCGGCCTGCTTCCGCGTCAGGCGCGAGACGCCGGCGCCGTCAGGAATCGCTCCGGTTAGCGTTTAAAATACGCGGTTGACCGATTTCAGGCGGGTGGGGCGAAGGCCCTGCCGCCGCAAACTACCGAAGGCTGGGCGCCCCGAGCGCCCGGCCAACTTCGGTACTCACCTGAAAAAATTGAAAACTGGAACTGCGCGGGTGGCGAAATTGGTAGACGCACCAGGTTTAGGTCCTGACGTTCGCAAGAACGTGCCGGTTCGAGTCCGGCCCCGCGCACCAGCAGAAAAGACCCCTCACAAGGAAGACTGAAATGACCGTGAACGTTGAAACCCTCGAGAAACTCGAACGCAAGATCACGCTGACCTTGCCGGTCGGCACCATCCAGTCCGAGGTCGATTCGCGCCTCAAGAAGCTGGCCCGCACCGTAAAGATGGACGGTTTCCGTCCCGGCAAGGTGCCGATGAACGTCGTCGCCCAGCGTTACGGCTACTCAGTCCACTACGAGGTCATGAACGACAAGGTCGGCGAGGCTTTCTCGCAGGCCGCCAACGAAGCCAAGCTGCGCGTCGCCGGCCAGCCGCGCATCACCGAGAAGGAAGAGTCGCCCGAAGGCCAGCTGGCTTTCGATGCGGTCTTCGAAGTCTTCCCCGACGTCAAGATCAACGACCTCGCGGGTGCCGAAGTCGAGAAGATCGACGCCGAAGTGGGCGATGAAGCCATCGACAAGACCCTCGACATCCTGCGCAAGCAGCGCCGCACCTTTGCTCAGCGCGCACAAGACGCCGTGGTGGCCGACAACGACCGCGTGACGGTCGACTTCGAAGGCAAGATCGACGGCGAGACCTTCCAGGGAGGCAAGGCAGAGGACTTCCAGTTCATCGTCGGCGAAGGCCAGATGCTGAAGGAATTCGAGGACGCCGTGCGCGGCCTGAAGGCCGGCGACAGCCGCACCTTCCCGCTGTCGTTCCCGGCCGATTACCACGGCAAGGACGTGGCCGGCAAGCAGGCCGATTTCATGGTCACCGTGAAGAAGATCGAGGCCTCGCAGCTGCCCGAAGTCAACGAGCAGCTTGCCAAGTCGCTCAGCATTGCCGACGCCACGGTCGAAGGCCTGCGCGCCGACATCAAGCGCAACCTCGAGCGCGAGGTCAAGTTCCGTTTGCTGGCGCGCAACAAGAACGCCGTGATGGACGCCCTGATCGCCAATGCCGAACTCGACCTGCCGAAGTCCAGCGTGCAGGCCGAAGTCGACCGCATGATCGAAGGCGCCCGCGCAGAGCTCAAGCAGCGCGGCATCAAGGACGCCGACAAGGCGCCGATCCCCGACGACGTGTTTCGCCCGCAGGCCGAGCGCCGCGTGCGCCTGGGCCTGGTGGTGGCCGAGCTGGTGCGTGCCAACAACCTGCAGGCCAAGCCGGAGCAGATCAAGGCCCACATCGACGAGCTGGCCGCCAGCTACGAGAAGCCGGCCGACGTCGTGCGCTGGTATTTCAGCGACAACCGCCGGCTGGCGGAAGTCGAAGCGGTGGTGATCGAGAACAACGTCACGGATTTCGTGCTCGGCAAGGCCAATGTCAACGCCAAGTCGGTGTCCTTCGACGAGCTGATGGCCCAGCAGGGCTGATCACGCAGGCTGCCGCGCCATGGGGCTTGTGCTTTGTGGCACGAGCCCCATTTCGTCTGGGTACCGTACAAAATCCCTCAGGAGAGCACACATGAGCGCACAGGAAATTCAAGGCCTCGGCATGGTTCCGATGGTCATCGAGCAATCGGGCCGCGGTGAGCGTTCCTACGACATCTATTCGCGCCTGCTCAAGGAGCGCGTGATCTTTCTGGTCGGCGAAGTCAACGACCAGACCGCCAACCTGGTGGTGGCGCAGCTGCTGTTCCTCGAGAGCGAGAACCCTGACAAGGACATCTCGTTCTACATCAACTCCCCGGGCGGCAGCGTCAGCGCCGGCATGGCGATCTACGACACCATGCAGTTCATCAAGCCGGCCGTGTCGACCCTGTGCATCGGCTTCGCGGCCAGCATGGGCGCCTTCCTGCTGGCGGCCGGCGAGAAGGGCAAGCGTTTCTCGCTGCCCAATTCGAAGATCATGATCCACCAGGTGCTCGGCGGCGCCCGCGGCCAGGCCACGGACATCGAAATCCATGCCCGCGACATCCTGAAGACCCGCGAGCAGATGAACCGGATCCTGGCCGAGCGCACCGGCCAGTCGTTCGAGAAGATCGCCCGCGATACCGAGCGCGACTACTTCCTGACGGCCGACGAATCCAAGGAGTATGGCCTGATCGACCAGGTCATCTCCAAGCGCAGCTGAAAAGCCCGGCGCTGAGGCGCGCGAGCAAGAACGGCGTTTTCCTTGGGGGAAAACGCCGTTCTTCTTCAGGCCATCGATGGGCTTGTGGGCTTTCATCTTCGCTATCATTGTTAAACCCCTGTTACGAGGCATCTGCCCATGGCCGAGAAAAAAGGCTCCTCCAGCGAAAAAACGCTTTACTGCTCGTTCTGCGGGAAGAGTCAGCACGAAGTCAAGAAGCTGATCGCCGGTCCATCAGTCTTCATCTGCGACGAGTGCATCGATCTCTGCAACGAGATCATCCGCGACGAACTGCCCGCGGGTGACGACGCGCGCGAGGCGCGCCACGACCTGCCGACGCCGCTGGAGATCAAGGCCAACCTCGACAACTACGTGATCGGCCAGGAGCCCGCCAAGCGGATGCTCGCGGTGGCGGTCTACAACCATTACAAGCGGTTGCGCCACAAGGAGAAATCCAAGGGCGACGACGTCGAGCTCAGCAAGAGCAACATTCTCCTGATCGGCCCGACCGGCTCGGGCAAGACGCTGCTGGCCCAGACCCTGGCGCGGATGCTCGACGTGCCCTTCGTGATGGCCGACGCCACCACGCTGACCGAGGCCGGCTATGTCGGCGAGGACGTCGAGAACATCATCCAGAAGCTGTTGCAGAGCTGCAACTACGAGGTCGAGCGGGCTCAACGCGGCATCGTCTACATCGACGAGATCGACAAGATCTCGCGCAAGTCGGACAACCCGTCGATCACCCGCGACGTCTCGGGCGAGGGCGTGCAGCAGGCGCTGCTGAAGCTGATCGAAGGCACCATGGCGAGCGTGCCGCCGCAGGGCGGGCGCAAGCACCCGAACCAGGATTTCCTGCAGATCGACACGACCAACATCCTGTTCATCTGCGGCGGCGCCTTCTCCGGGCTCGAGAAGGTGATCGAGAACCGCACCGAGGCCTCCGGCATTGGTTTCGGCGCCTCGGTCAAGAGCAAGCAGCAGCGCAGCCTGACCGAGGTGTTCCGTGAGGTCGAACCCGAAGACCTGATCAAGTTCGGCCTTATCCCCGAGCTGGTCGGCCGGATGCCGGTGGTGGCCTCGCTGGCCGAGCTCAGCGAGGACGCGCTGGTGCAGATCCTGACCGAGCCGAAGAACGCGGTGGTCAAGCAGTTCACCAAGCTGCTGCAGATGGAAGGCGTCGACCTCGAGATCCGTCCGGCGGCGCTGAAGGCGATCGCCCGCAAGGCCCTGGCCCGAAAGACCGGCGCCCGCGGCCTGCGCTCGATCCTCGAGCAGTCGCTGATCGACACCATGTTCGAGCTGCCGAACGCCACCAATGTCGACAAGGTGGTGGTCGAAGAGTCGACCATCGACGAGAACAAGCCACCGTTGCTCGTTTATCGCGAGGCGGCCAAGAAGGCCTGATGCGGCCCCCACGCTCCCTCACTGCGTGTAGTCGCTGCCCCCCGAGGGGGCCGCAGGCCGCCTCGGGGCGGCCCGGCGTCGGCCTGATGCCCATCCGGACGGCTGCTCCCCGCCAGGCGTTCGGCGTCTTCGACGAAGACCGTGCCCGCGCACTTGAAAAGTGCGCGCGGCCGACCATCTTTCCATGATCAAGTAAAGGATTCCCATGTCCGGTCATACCCCCCTGCCTGCCACCGAACTCGACCTCCCGCTGCTGCCGCTGCGCGATGTCGTCGTGTTCCCCCACATGGTCATCCCGCTGTTTGTCGGCCGGCCCAAGAGCATCAAGGCGCTCGAGCTGGCGATGGAGGCCGAGCGCCGCATCATGCTGGTGGCGCAGAAGGCCGCCGCCAAGGACGAGCCCTCGGTCGAGGACATGTTCGAGGTCGGCTGCATCTCGACTATCCTGCAGATGCTGAAGCTGCCAGACGGTACCGTGAAGGTGCTGGTCGAAGGCCAGCAGCGCGCCCGCGTGAACCGCATCGACGACGGCGAGACCCATTTCTCGGCCAACGTGACGCCGGTCGAGGCGATCGAGGTCGCGACCCAGAAGGGCACCGAGGTCGAGGCGCTGCGCCGCGCCGTGATGCAGCAGTTCGACCAGTACGTGAAGCTCAACAAGAAGATCCCGCCCGAGATCCTGACCTCGATCTCGAGCATCGACGATCCGGGCCGGCTGGCCGACACCATCGCCGCCCATTTGCCGCTCAAGCTCGACAACAAGCAGGCGGTGCTCGACCTCGACGACATCAAGGCGCGGCTCGAGAACCTGTTCGGCCAGCTCGAGCGCGAGGTCGACATTCTCAACGTCGACAAGAAGATCCGTGGCCGCGTGAAGCGCCAGATGGAAAAGAATCAGCGCGACTTCTACCTCAATGAGCAGGTCAAGGCGATCCAGAAGGAGCTCGGCGAAGGCGAGGAAGGCGCGGACATTGAGGAGATCGAAAAGAAGATCAAGCTCGCGAAGATGCCCAAGGAAGCGCTCAAGAAGGCCGAGGGCGAGCTCAAGAAGCTCAAGCTGATGTCGCCGATGTCGGCCGAGGCCACCGTGGTGCGCAACTACATCGACGTGCTGATTGGCCTACCGTGGAGCAAGAAGACCAAGATCAAGCACGACCTCGCCCATGCCGAGGAGGTCCTCAACGAAGACCACTACGGCCTCGAGAAGGTCAAGGACCGCATCCTCGAATATCTCGCAGTGCAGCAGCGCGTCGACAAGGTGAAGGCGCCGATCCTGTGTTTGGTCGGCCCGCCGGGGGTCGGCAAGACCTCGCTCGGGCAGTCGATCGCCAAGGCGACCGGCCGCAAGTACACCCGCATGGCGCTCGGCGGCATGCGCGACGAGGCCGAGATCCGCGGCCATCGCCGCACCTACATCGGCGCGCTGCCGGGCAAGGTGCTGCAAAGCCTGAACAAGGTAGGCACGCGCAACCCGCTGTTCCTGCTCGACGAGATCGACAAGCTCGGCACCGACTTCCGGGGAGACCCGTCGAGTGCGCTGCTGGAAGTGCTCGACCCCGAGCAGAACCACACCTTCGGCGACCACTACGTCGAGGTCGATTTCGACTTGAGCGACGTGATGTTCGTCGCCACCTCGAACTCGATGAACATCCCGCCGGCGCTGCTGGACCGGATGGAAGTCATTCGCCTCGCGGGCTACACCGAGGACGAGAAGACCCACATCGCGCTGAAGTACCTGCTGCCAAAGCAGATGAAGAACAACGGCGTGAAGGAAGACGAGCTGCTGATCAACGAGGAAGCGGTGCGCGACATCGTGCGCTACTACACCCGTGAGGCCGGCGTGCGCTCGCTCGAGCGCGAGCTGTCGAAGATCTGCCGCAAGGTGGTCAAGGGCCTGCTGCTCAAGAAGATGGAGCCCAAGGTGCTGGTAACCGGCGCCAACCTGAACGACTTCCTGGGCGTGCGCAAGTACAGCTTCGGCCTGGCCGAGAAGCAGAGCCAGGTCGGCCAGGTGGTCGGCCTCGCTTGGACCGAAGTCGGCGGCGACTTGCTGACGATCGAAGCGGTCACGATGCCCGGCAAGGGCGTGATCAGCCGCACGGGTTCGCTCGGCGACGTCATGAAGGAGTCGGTCGAGGCGGCCCGCACCGTGGTGCGCAGCCGCGCCCGCCGGCTCGGCATCAAGGACGAGGTGTTCGAGAAGCGCGACATCCACATCCACGTGCCCGATGGCGCGACGCCCAAGGACGGCCCGAGTGCGGGCGCCGCGATGACGACCGCCTTCGTGTCGGCGCTGACCGGCATCCCGGTGCGCGGCGACGTCGCGATGACCGGCGAGATCACGCTGCGCGGCGAGGTSACGGCGATCGGCGGCYTGAAGGARAAGCTKCTYGCGGCSCWSCGYGGYGGCATCAAGACCGTGCTGATCCCCGAGGAGAACGCCAAGGACCTGCAGGACATCCCCGAAAACGTCAAGAACGGCCTCGAGATCGTGCCCGTGAAGTGGATCGACAAGGTGCTCGAGATCGCGCTCGAGAAGATGCCGACGCCCTTGTCCGATGAGGAGGTTGCGGCCTCGGCCGCGGCGGTGGCCGAACTCGCCAAGCAGCGGGCCGCGACGCCGGTCGAAGGATCGGTGAAGCACTGAGCTTCGGGTGTTGCGAGGCCTCGAAAAAATGCGATATAATTTGAGGCTTGAAACGCGGGAATAGCTCAGTTGGTAGAGCGCAACCTTGCCAAGGTTGAGGTCGAGAGTTCGAGACTCTTTTCCCGCTCCAGTTTTGAAAAAGGGAAGCTCAAGGCTTCCCTTTTTTTCGAGTCGAAGAAGAATTAGTTAAGCGTGGCGCGATAGCAAAGCGGTTATGCAACGGATTGCAAATCCGTCTAGCCCGGTTCGACTCCGGGTCGCGCCTCCACCGACATCGGTACCGAAAACGCAGCCCCGCCAACCCATGTTGCCGGGGCTGCTTTCGTTTGCGGTATCGTCGTTGTCCGACCGGAAGCCCGGATGGTGAAATTGGTAGACACATCGGACTTAAAATCCGCCGCTTCCTGCATAAGGGGCATACCGGTTCGACCCCGGTTCCGGGCACCACCACACTACAAGGGAGCAAGACATGCCTCGCTATAACGCTCCGTTCGAAATCCATGTGCACGGCGACGTGCCGCTGCGTTCCGACGTGAGCTTCGAGCAGATCCAGGAAGCGCTCGCGCCGCTCTGGAAATACGCCGGCGCCAAGTCGCTGGCCGACGGCGCCACCAGCGTCTACGAAGAAGAGCCCGGCATCCGCTTCGAGCAGAAGGAGCACATGCTCCAGATCTGCTGGACCGTGGCTGGCGACGAGGACTTCCGCCAGGCGCTCGACGAGATGTGCATGGCGCTGAACGAACTGTCCGAGCAGGGTGCCGCGCTCGAGGTGACCTTCTACGACACCGACTTCGACGAGGAAGAGGGCGACCCCGACGAGGAATCGCGCGACGATTTCCTGATGCTCTTCGTCGGCCCGAATCCGGCGGCCATCATGCAGGTGCAGCGCGACCTGCTGGTGGAAGACGTGGTGAACCTCATGGAGCGCCACTTCGATGGCGCGGAGCTCGGCGGCGTGGTGGCCGAGATCGACAAGCTCTTCGGCGATCGTTTCGATGCGCTGGTGAACTCGCTCGAGATCGGCAAGCGCCCGCGTGGCGGCACCGGAGGCAGCGGCACCGGCGGCCATGGCGGCGGCCGGCGCCCGCGCCACCTGCACTAGCCTTTCCCGCCGGGCCGGCCCGGCAGCGGAAGCGGACGCGGAGCGGTCACGCCGCTCCGCTCTGCTCGGCGACCATCCACTCGCGGAGTCCTCGCTTGGCCATCTGTCCCC
>NZ_JBFUIU010000292.1:0-10564 GCF_056401695.1 Variovorax sp. P4_D9 | reverse complement strand
CAGTTGTACATCGCCTGCGGCATCTCGGGCGCGATCCAGCATCTGGCGGGCATGAAGGACTCGAAGGTGATCGTGGCGATCAACAAGGACGAAGAAGCCCCGATCTTCAGCGTGGCCGACTACGGCCTGGTCGCGGACCTGTTCACGGCCGTGCCGGAACTGGTCAAGGCGCTCTGATCCCGGGCCGCAGCTAAGGAAACCCCCGATAGGAAAATGGTCATGGGTCGTTACGATCCCTGGCTGCTTCCCTGTCGAGGCGTTCGGACACGTCCCGGCGTCCGCCCGGTGACACGACGTGGCTCCACCTTCCTGCTTCCCCCGATGACCTCTCCCTCCGAGTCCGGCCCTGTGCTGGACGCTRCCAGCCCCCTCCCTCCTGAAATCGAAGCCGCCGACGAGCCGACCCGCGTTCCCCTCGCGATCGAGGACTGGGCCACCGTGCTCATCATGGGCCTGCTGGCCTGCATCACCTTCGCCAACGTGCTGGTGCGTTACTTCACCGACTCGTCCTTCGCCTGGACCGAGGAGTTCTCGGTCTTCCTGATGATCCTGCTGGCGCTGGTGGCGGGCTCCGCGGCGGTGGCGCGCGACCGCCACATCCGGATCGAGTACTTCGCCGAGAGCGGCAGCATGTCGCGCCGCAAGCGTCTGGCGCAGTTCGGCGCCCTCATGGTCGGCCTGCTGTTCCTGCTGATCGGCGCGCTCAGCGTGCGCGTGGTCTGGGACGACTACCGCTTCGAGGAAACCTCGCCTGGCATCGGCGTGCCTCAATGGTGGTATTCGATCTGGCTGCCGATCGTCTCCTTCGCGATCGCGCTGCGCGCCCTGGGCCTGTTCATCCGCCGCGGCCGCAAGACCAATTACGGCGACTCGCAGCGATGATCCCCACCCTCCTCTTCGTCGCCTTCGTGGCGATGATGCTGGTCGGCGTGCCGATCGGTGCCGCACTGGGCCTGGCCGGCGCCGCCTGCATCGCACTTGCCAACAGCGATGCCCAGTGGTTCGGCCTGCTGGCCGTGCCGCAGAACTTCTACGCCGGCCTCGGCAAGTACCCGCTGCTCGCGATCCCGATGTTCGTGCTGGTCGGCTCGATCTTCGACCGCTCGGGCGTCGCGCTGCGGCTGGTCAATTTCGCGATCGCGATCGTCGGCCGCGGCCCCGGCATGCTGCCGCTGGTGGCAATCGTGGTGGCGATGTTCCTCGGCGGCATTTCGGGCTCGGGCCCGGCCAATGCCGCCGCGGTCGGCGCCGTGATGATCACCGCCATGTCGCGCGCCGGCTATCCGGCCGCCTACTCGGCCAGCGTGGTCGGCGCGGCCGCCGCGACCGACATCCTGATCCCGCCTTCGGTCGCCTTCATCGTCTACTCGGTGCTGGTGCCGGGCGCCTCGGTGCCGGCGCTGTTCGCGGCCGGCATGATCCCCGGCATCCTGGCCGGCGTGGCGCTGATCGTCCCGGCCGTCTGGCTGGCGCGCAAGAACAAGATGGGCGCGCTCGAATCCAGCCTGCCGCGCCCGCCCTTCTGGAAGAGCTTCCGCGAAGCCACCTGGGGACTGGCGGCACCGGTGTTGATCCTCGGCGGCATGCGCGCCGGTCTCTTCACGCCGACCGAGGCGGCCGTGGTGGCGGTGTTCTACGGTCTCTTCGTCGGCATGGCGATCCACCGCACGATCAAGGTCCGCGACCTGTTCGTGATCCTGCGCGAATCGGGCGAATTGTCGGCCRTGATCCTGCTGGTGGTGTCGCTGGCCGGCATCTTCGCCTACTCGCTGTCGACTCTCGGCGTGATCGATCCGGTCACGCGGGCGATCGTCAATTCGGGGCTCGGCGAATACGGCGTGCTGTCGCTGTTGATCCTGCTGCTGATCACGGTCGGCATGTTCCTCGACGGCGTCTCGATCTTCCTGATCTTCGTACCGCTGCTGTGGCCGATCGTCCAGCACTACAAGTGGGACCCGGTGTGGTTCGGCGTCATTCTCACGCTCAAGGTCGCGCTCGGGCAGTTCACGCCGCCGCTGGCCGTGAACCTGATGGTCTCGTGCCGCATCGCCAACGTGCGCATGGAAGAGACCGTGCGCTGGGTCGGCTGGATGCTGTTCGCAATGTTCCTCGTGATGGTCGCCGTGATCGTCTGGCCGGAGCTGGCGCTCTGGCTGCCGCGCAAGCTCGGCTACTGATTCTTCGATTTATTCCCAAGGAGACTGATCCATGAAATTCCGTCGTTCCCTGCTCGGCCTCCTGGCCGTCGCGGCCGCCCTCGGCGGCTTCTCGGTGGCCGCGCAGGCGCAAGCCTACAAGGCCGAATACAAGATGTCGCTGGTGCTGGGTCCGCCGACGCCGTGGGGCGAAGCCGGCCGCATCTGGGCCGACCTCGTGAAGGAGCGCACCCAGGGCCGCATCAACATCAAGCTGTACCCGGGCGTGTCGCTGATCCAGGGCGACCAGACGCGCGAGTTCAGTGCGCTGCGCCAGGGCGTGATCGACATGGCGGTCGGCTCGACCATCAACTGGTCGCCGCAGGTCAAGCAGCTGAACCTGTTCTCGCTGCCCTTCCTGATGCCCGACTACGCGGCGGTCGATGCGCTGACGCAGGGCACGGTCGGCAAGGAGATTTTCGCCACGCTCGACAAGTCCGGCGTGGTGCCGCTGGCCTGGGGCGAGAACGGCTACCGCGAGATCACCAACTCGAAGCGTCCGATCAAGTCGCCCGAAGACCTGAAGGGCATGAAGATCCGCGTGGTCGGCTCGCCGATCTTCTCCGACATGTTCAGCGCCCTGGGCGCCAACCCGACCCAGATGAGCTGGGCCGATGCGCAGCCGGCGCTGGCCAGCGGCGCGGTCGACGGCCAGGAGAACCCGTTGTTCCTGTTCACCGTGCTCAAGATGCACACCGTGGGCCAGAAGTTCGTCACCACCTGGGGCTACATGGCCGACCCGCTGGTGTTCGTGGTCAACAAGGAGGTGTGGAGTTCGTGGACGCCGGCCGACCAGGCCATCGTGCGCCAGGCCGCCGTCGACGCCGGCAAGCAGAACATCGCCCTGGCCCGCAAGGGACTGGTCGAGGCCGACAAGCCGGTGCTCAAGGAGATCGCCGCGATGGGCGTGACCGTGACCCAGCTGACCCCGGCCGAACGCGAAGCCTTCGTCAAGGCCACCCGGCCGGTGTACGCCAAGTGGACGCCGACCATCGGCAAGGAACTGGTGACGCAGGCCGAGCAGTCGATTGCGGCGCGCAAGAAGTAGGCTTTCCAGCGCCACGAGACAAAGCCCCGCGACGCGGGGCTTTGTCATTCGCGCCCGGTCGAAGCGTCGACCCGCGCATGGAAGGCGAGCATCGCCTTACTGACACGCGCAGCCTCGGCGGGGCCGAACACGCTCTCGCCGCAAACGGGACAGAACTGGCCTTCGACGTCCGCGATGACCATCGATTCGCGCTTGTAGACGCAAGCCACATGGCGACTGTCGGCGACCAGGACGGCCGCGGCGCAGGCGGGGCACTTCATGGCCCGGACGCCTCGCAGGAGGCGATCAGCAATTCGTTCTGCGCGCTGAAGCGCAGTTCGACGGCGCCGATGGATCCGAGCGTGCGGTAGACGTCCTGCCAGAGCCGGCGATCGGCCGGCGCGTTGATGCTGCGATGGAAGTCGGTGACAACCAGCGACATCACGATCTTCAGCAGGCCTGCCGCATCGATCCCCAGCCCGGCAGCCCCGGCCAGCGCGAAAAAGCTCATCGCCCACCGGCCCTCGCGCGCCAGCGCGCGAACCGCCGTCAGGCGCCAGCGAGGCTTGGACTTTTGCATCCCTGCGTCATCGGCCCCGGCCCCGCTGCGGCCAATGCGAAGCATCCGCGCCAGGCCCCCGAAACTTCGCCCTCACCAAACACGAAAGCCCCGCGCAGCGGAGCTTTCCGTTGGTGGGACACCGCGGAACCGGCTTCGCCGGGCCGCTGGTGTCGCCCCCGGCTGGGGGTGGGCGCCCGGACACGAAGTGCCGGGCAATCTGGGGGCGAGCCTAATGCGCCAGGATCTTGTTCAGGAAGTCCTTCGTCCGCGGCTGCCGGTTCTCCGGGTGCGTGAAGAACTCCTCCTTCGAGCAGTCTTCCAGGATGCGGCCGCCGACGTCGATGAAGATCACGCGGTTCGCCACCTTGCGCGCGAAGCCCATCTCGTGCGTGACCACCATCATGGTCATTCCTTCCTTGGCCAGCGCCACCATCACGTCGAGCACTTCGCCGACCATCTCGGGATCGAGCGCCGAAGTGGGCTCGTCGAACAGCATCACGATCGGGTCCATGCTCAGCGCACGGGCGATCGCCACGCGCTGCTGCTGGCCGCCAGACAACTGGCCCGGGAACTTGTCCTTGTGCGCCATCAGGCCCACCCGGTCGAGCATCTTGAGGCCGCGCGTCTTGGCTTCGTCGGGGCTGCGACCCAGCACCTTGATTTGCGCGATCGTGAGGTTCTCGGTCACCGACAGGTGCGGGAACAGCTCGAAATGCTGGAACACCATGCCGACCTTCGAGCGCAGCTTCGGCAGGTTGGTCTTGGGGTCGTGCAGCGGAATGCCGTTGACCGTGATCTCGCCCTTCTGAAAGGGCTCGAGCGCGTTCACAGTCTTGATCAGCGTGGACTTGCCCGAACCCGAAGGCCCGCAGACCACCACCACATCGCCCTTGGCGATGTCGACCGAGCAGTCATTGAGCACCTGCACCGGCCCATACCACTTGGAAACATTCTTGATTTCAATCATTTTGTCGGACATCGGGTTGCTCCTTCAGCGGATGATGGCGATCTTCTTGTGCAGTCGCTTCACGAGCCACGAGAGCGTATAGCACAACACGAAATAGACGACGGCGGCCAGCAGGTAGGCCTCTTCGGGGCGGCCGAAGTTCTTGCCCGCGGTGTCGAAGCCCTTGAACAGGTCGTAGGCGCCGATGGCGTAGACCAGCGAGGTGTCCTGGAACAGGATGATGGTCTGCGTCAGCAGCACCGGCAGCATGTTGCGGAAGGCCTGCGGCAGGATCACCAGCTTCATGTTCTGGCCGTAGGTCATGCCCACCGCCTGTCCCGCATACACCTGCCCGCGCGGAATCGACTGGATGCCGGCGCGCATGATCTCGCTGAAGTAGGCCGCCTCGAAGGCGATGAAGGTGATGATCGCCGAGTACTCGGGCCCGATCGGCCGGCCGATGATGTTGGGCACCAGCAGGAAGAACCACAGGATCACCATCACCAGTGGAATGCTGCGCATGCCGTTGACGTAGATGGCCGCGGGCATATCGAGCCACTTGTTGCCCGACAGCCGCATCAGCGCCAGGAGAGTGCCGAAGATGATGCCGCCCAGTGTGGCGACCACCGTCAGGAAGACGCTGAAGTAAAGGCCCTTCAACAGGAAGCTGCTGATGACGGCCCAGCTGAAGAATGTGAGGTCAATATTCATGTCAGTGTCCTCCGCCCGTTCCGGCGACGACGAAGCCGGGCACGCGGACCCTCTTCTCGACCCAGGCCATGATTCGGTTGATGACCATCGCGGAGATCACGTAGAGCACGGTCACGGCCATGTACATCTCGGTCACGCGCGAGGTCTCCTCACCAGCCTGCATCGCGAACTGGATCATCTCGGGAATCGACACCGCGAAGGCGACCGACGAGTTCTTGAAGATGTTCATCGACTCGCTGGTGAGCGGCGGGATGATGATCCGGTAGGCCATCGGCAGGATCACATAGCGGTAGTACTGGGGCGTGGTGAAGCCCACCGCCATGCCCGCGTAGCGCTGGCCCTTGGGCAGCGCCTGGATGCCGGAGCGCAGCTGCTCGGCGATCCGGGCCGAGGTGAAGAAGCCCAGCGCGAACACCACCAGGATGAAGGGCGGCAGGCCCGACATGACGGGGAACATCTTCGGAATCACGTGATACCAGATGAAGATCTGGACCAGCAGCGGAATGTTGCGGAACAGCTCGACCCAGGCATTGCCGAAACGCACCAGCCAGGGGCTGTCGGGCAGCGTGCGGATCACACCGACCAACGAGCCGAGCACCAGCGCCACGACCAGCGAGCACAAGGACACCGACACCGTCCAGCCCCAGGCCGACACCAGCCACTGCCAGTAGGTCGGTATCTTGCCGCCCGGATCTTGCAGGAAGACCTGCCAATCCCAATTTCCCATTTCAACTCCTCGATGATTGTTGGAGGCATCTCATAAAACAAACGCCCGCCGAAAGAGGCGGGCGTTCGTTCACGCGTCAGCCCACGCGATTACTTCTTGACGTAGTCTTCCATAGGCTTGTCGTTCGGGCTGGCCCAGGCGGCCTTGGTGGCTTCCGACAGCGGCAGGCCGACCTTGGTGTTGGTCGGCGGGATCGGCTGCATGAACCACTTGTCGTAGAGCTTGGCCAGCGAGCCGTCGGCGATCTGGCGCTTGATGCTGTCGTCGACCGCCTTCTTGAAGGCCGGGTCGTCCTTGCGCAGCATGCAGGCGATCGGCTCGACCGACAGCGCGTCGCCGACGACCTTGAAGTCAGCCGGGGCCTTCGACTTGGCGATGTTGCCGGCCAGGATCTGGCCATCCATCACGAAGGCGTCAGCACGGCCCGACTCGAGCAGAAGGAAGCTGTCGGCGTGGTCCTTGCCCATGACTTCCTTGAAGTCGATGCCCTGGGCGCGCTCGTTCTTGCGCAGCGTCTGCACCGAGGTCGTGCCGGTGGTGGTGACCACGCTCTTGCCGTTGAGGTCCTTGATCGAGTTGATGCCCGAGTTGGCCTTGACCGCGATGCGTACTTCCTCGACGTAGGTGGTGACGGCGAAGGCGACGTCCTTCTGGCGCGTGGCGTTGTTGGTGGTCGAGCCGCATTCGAGGTCGACGGTGCCGTTCTGCACCAGCGGCACGCGGTTCTGCGAGGTCACCAGCTGGCGCTTGATCTCCAGCTTGGGCAGGCCGAGCTGCTTCTGGATGTCGGCCAGGATGCGCTCGGACATCTCGGTGTGGAAGCCGACGTACTTGCCGTCGCCGATGGTGTAGGCCAACGCGCCGGACGAGTCGCGCACGCCCATCGTGACGGCACCGCTGGACTTGATCTTCGCCAGCGTGTCATTGGCCTGCGCGAAGGCTCCTCCTGCGGCGAGGACCATCACGGCCAACGCCAATACCTGCTTCTTCATAGTTAGCTCCTGAGACTAAAAGGACACGAAATTCTAGACGCCCGGATTCTGCGCCATACCCGGACCAACCCGGTGCGCCTGCACCGCGGGAGGGCGCGCCGACTGTCGATCGGCACCGCCATCACGCGCGACGCCGCGCCGCGAATGCCGTGAACATATCCATCAAAGCACCCTTTGTGCCCGAAAAAAACGTGAGCGGACTTTAGTGGGACCCGTCGTCGATGCCCAATGCCGAATGCAGCGGTCGGCATGTCACCGCGTCATAGTTTGTGCACTGCACAAGAGACGGGCCCAGGCCTCAAGCCGCGGGCTGTGTCTGCAGCAGATACGTCCACAAGGCATCGGCCGCACCCTTGCCGCTGCGGGCGCCGGTCTTGCCGGCGGCCGGCGCACCAGGCCGCTCGCGGTAGGCACGGATCTCCATCGTCGCATCGAGGCGGTCGATCTCCGGCGGCAGCGCGCTCACCAGCGTCCGGGCGCGCACCTCCTTGCGCACTGCGCTCTGCGGCAGGAAGGCAATGCCATGGCCTTCGAGCGCCATCACCTTGAGGCCTTCGGCCATGTCGGTTTCATAGACGCGGTCGAGGTGGATCGCAGTGCCGGACTCCTTCAGCAACTGGTCGACCACGCGTCCGAGATAGGCGCCCGGTGCATAGCCCAGGTAAGGCAGCGGCTGGCCGGCCCGGCCCGGCAGGCGGTAGCGCGGCGCACCGTCGGCATCGGGCTTGACCCAGGGCGCGACCACCTCCTCACCGAGGCTCACCATCTCGTAGCGGTTGGCATCCAGCGGCAGCGGCTGCGAGGGATGGTGGTAGGCGATCAGCACATCGCAGCTGCCCTCGACCAGGCGCAGCACGGCATCGTGCACGTTGAGCGCGATCAGCCGGCTCTTCATCGGCCCGAACTGCTCGCGCAGGCTGGTGATCCAGGCCGGGAAGAAGGTGAAGGCGAGCGTGTGCGGGATCGCGAACTCGATCACGTCCTGCGCCACTGCCGAATGCCCGCGCAGCATGGCGCGGGTGCTTTGCAGGGCCTGCAGCATCTCGATCGCCTGCCCATAGAGGGTCTGGCCGGCGGGTGTCAGGCGGGTCGGGTAGGAGCTGCGGTCGACCAGGTCGGTGCCGGCCCAGCCTTCGAGCGCCTGGATCCGGCGCGAGAAGGCCGGCTGTGTCACATGGCGCAGCTGGGCCGATCGGCTGAAGCTGCGGGTCTCTGCCAGGCTGACGAAGTCTTCGAGCCACTTGGTTTCCATCGGGCGATTATGCGAGCGCTGCGACATACTGGTGCACCGCCAACGAGTCCGCCACCGCCATGAATGCAGCCGACCTCCTTGCCCTCGATGCCACCCGGCTGCCGCGCCTGCGGCCCGCACCGTGTCGTGCCGCGATGCACGCGGCCCTGGCGCGCACCGACGCGCTCAACCCGCGCTTCAATGCAAACGACCCGGACCAGCTGCTGGGGCGGGCGAACGCGATGCGCAGCTCGCGCGCAGGGAGCGCCTTGGCCGGATGCACGGCTTCCCGCTGGCGGTCAAGGACCTGAGCGATGCCGCCGGCCTCCCGACCTCGATGGGATCGCCGATCGCACCGCGGACGCCGGCACGCACCGACAGCCTGCACGTGGCGCGCGGGCGCTGCCGTGGCGCTGGCCCTCGGCATGCTGCCGGTGGCCGACGGCAGCGACATGGGCGGCTCGCTGCGCAACCCGGCCGACTTCAACAACGTGATCGGCTTCCGGCCCTCGCGCGGCCGGGTGCCGGGTGCGCCCGAAGTCGAGCTGTTCCTGCAGCAGCTCGGCATCGACGCGCCGATGGCACGCACGGTCGAAGTCGCCGCGCGCCTGCTCGCGGTGCAGGCGGGCTTCGATCCGCGGCTGCCCCGCTGTCGCTGGAAGGCGACCTGCCCTCGCCCGACGCGCTGCAGCTCGACGGTGAGACCCGGGGGCTGCGCATCGGCTGGCTCGGCAGCATCTGGCCCGAGCTGCCGCTCGCACCCGGCATGCGCGATCTCTGCGAGAACGCGCTCAAGACCTTCCGCCAGCTCGGCTGCGAGGTCGAGCCCTGCCAGCTCGAGGTGCCGCGCGAACAGAACTGGACCGCCTGGCTGCGCTTGCGCCAACAGCTGATCGGCGGCAAGCTGGGTGCCGCCAATGCCGACCCGACCCTGCGCGCCAAGCTCAAGCCCGAGGCACGCTGGGAGATCGAGCAGAGCCACCTGCTCGATGCCGCGGCGCTGTACCAAGCCTCGGTCTATCGCTCGAACGTCTACCTCGCCTTCCTGCGGGCCTTCGAGCGCTTCGACTTCGTGGTGGCGCCGACGGCGCAGGTCCTTCCCATCGACGCCAAGCTGTCGTGGCCGGCGACGGGCGGCGGCGTCGACAGCGACACCTACCACCGCTGGATGGAGATCGTCACGCCGTTCACGCTGGCCGGGCTGCCGACGCTCAATGTGCGTGCGGGCTTCAACGGCGAGGGGCTGCCGATGGAAATGCAGATCGCGGGGCCGGTGCATGCAGACATGGCGGTGCTGCGGCTCGGGCATGCGTATGACGTGGCCTGTGGGTGGGGGGCCTTTCATCCGCCGGTGCTCGCGGAATTCTCCTGAGCTTTGGAAGGACGCCCGTCACGCGGTACGGGCCGAACGACCTCACTGCGCCGGCCCTTCGGGCTCCCTTGCGGTGCTCGCTCCAGGCGGGGTCCATGCGAAACTCGCCTTCGGCTCAAACACGCGCGGCCCTCTTTCCGCCTGAAGCTGCGCTCCTCAGCCGCAGAGGCGATCGCCCGTCCCGCACCGCATGCCGGGCTCTGGGGTATTCAAAGACCAACGGCGCCTCCAACGCCGATGCAATTCCAACCTGTCAGCGGTGGTGGGCGGTATGCCCTGGGCCGGCCGTTGATGCACCGCCGAGCAGCGCAGCTGTGCGCGGATCAGGGCTCGCGACTGTTTGAGCGAAGCGAGTTTGAGCGAGACCCCGCGCACCGCGAGCAGCGCAGGGCAGCCGCGAAGCGGCCAGTGACGTCGGCCGGCCAAGGGCATTCCGCCCGCCGCCGCCGCACCCGCACCCAAACAAGCCGATCAGATAGGCGACACCACCCCACGCCCCGAAAAGTGTCCTTCGGCATTCGCCAGGAAGCGATCGACCGAGGCCTGCGTCGCCTCTGGCGACCAGCCCGCCATGTGCGGCGTCAGCAGCACGTTGTCGAGTCCGACCAGCGGCGCGGGAGGCAGCGGCTCGCTCTCGTAGACGTCGAGCCCTGCCCCGGCGATGCGGCCCTCGCGCAGGGCCGCCGCCAGCGCCTCGGTGTCGACCACGCTGCCGCGCGAGATGTTGATCAGGAAGCCCTGCGGCCCCAGCGCGTCGAGGATGGCCGCATTCACCAGGTGCCGCGTTCACCAGGTGCCGCG
>NZ_JBFUIU010000291.1:0-10568 GCF_056401695.1 Variovorax sp. P4_D9 | reverse complement strand
ACGTTCTCGAACGTCCACGCGCCTGCCCCCGGGCCGGCGCGGTAACGCTGGCGTCTGCGGCGGGAATCGTTAGCGTGAGCCCTTAGCCGCGCCCCTCCATTCGGCCCTGGATTGTTACGCAGGCCGGTTCGCGCGAATTTCCAAAGTCACTCCCGCGCCTTGGTCACGCGTGATGAAGTAAGTGAAGCCAGTTCGATCCGGCAACCTGCCCCGCATCCACGGGCTCAATCCCAACGTCGCTTCGTCCGCCTCCCCCATGTCCAGATCGGGAACCGTAAACCCGAGATGAAACACGCCTTCACCATGTGTGTCGAGAAATGCGCGCTGCGCGCTCGCTCCCGGGCCCGGCTCGCACAGCTGCAACTGGATATTCTCCAGGTTGCAGAAGCGACACCTCAGACCCATGAAGGCATCCACATTCCAGCTCGGGGCGAAACGCCTCCAGTGAAGGGAAATCGACCCAAGGTGCGACACCCAACGATTCGTAATAGTGCATGTGCAGTATGGTCCCGTGCACGCATTGCGCGGCATCGACCTCCAGGTGCGAGAGGGCGAGATCGTGACACTGATGCTCGACGAGCCTTCGCTCGGCCTCGCCCCGATCTATATCCGCAAGATCTTCGAGATCATTCACGAGATCAACCGGAAGGATGGCGTGTCAATCCTGCTCGTCGAACAGAACGCCCACCACGCCTTGCGCCTCGCGCACCGAGGCTATGTGCTGCAGCATGGAAATGTTGCTGGCTCCGAAGCGACCGGCCATCGCTTCCCGCATCTGCCGAGCACGAGCGACTTCAGTCCCCCGCGAAGGTGCCATCATCGGAAGCCGCGTGACGTCGAGCGCGAACTGGCTGGACTCCGTGCAGACCGCAGAGCCAACTCGCACGCATCGTCTTCCACGGTGAAGTCCATCACCTGCACGGCAGGCTGCCGCTCCTGACGATGGTGCATGCTTCAACGTCCGAAGTGGCGCAACGTTTGAACCAGCATTCGGTGAAGGCTGTCGACGGCCTTCGAACTTTGCGAGGCCCTGCTGCGGTAAACAGTAACCTCCGGCCCAACGGAGGCAAGCCAAGTCGACGCTGGCAGGACACGACACTCAGTGCCGGTGGCTGCTTGCGCGCGCGCGGCGGTAGTGTTCGCCGAGCACGTCGCGCCCCCAGTCACCCTCGAAATCGCGCCACACGCTGTGGATGTGGTTGCCGCCCGAGTTGTCCCATTCGATCAGAAAGCGCGCGCCCTGGATGCGCCAGTAGTGCGGCTGGCCGCGCTCGGTGGCGCCGGCCCATCCGAAGCGGATGCCTTCCAGGCCGCCCGCATGCACGCGTTCCAGTCGCTGCTGCGCCAACGACGATTCGGCCACCGAAGCCAGCGACTCGATGATGCGCAGCAGCAAGGCCTGCTGCGCTGCGTCCATGGCGCTGAAGGCCGCGCCCACAGGTGCCAATGAGTCCAGCTGGGCGGCATTGCGCGTGACTATGTCACCGAACGGCCGGGCACTGAAGATGGCCTGCTGGCGCTGCGCCGGCGAGAGAGCAGCCAGCAGCGTAAAGGCGCGGTCTTCCTCCTCGCCCAGCGCTCGCTGGCCCTTGCGCGGGCCCTTGTCGGTGATGTCGCGCGGCACCTGCGCCGGATTGGCACCCAAAAACTGCGGCAGCGTGGCCACCACCTGGCCGTCGGCCAGCGTGAAGTGCAGCGAGAGATGGTGCCCTTCAATACGCCAGCCCCAGGGCGAAGTGGCGTCCGGCGTGCCGAACAATGCGATGGCGTAGTTCTCCGGGTCGCGCGCAGGGCCGAAGGTTTCGATCTCGCGCAGCGCGATCTCCAGGGCGATGATGGCCTGCACCTTGACCAGCCCTGGCTCCGACAAGGCCGCGGCCAGCAACTGTTGCGCTGCCTGGCGCTGCGCGTCCTCCATGGTCCTGAACGCCATACCGGGCCGGCTACGCGGCGTGTAGTTCCAATCGCCACGCGCCTCGAGCGTGAATGGCAGCATCAGCTCCGGCCGCTGCCGCGCCGACGTCGCCTCCAGCAGCGCCCGCGCCGCAGCCGTCATCGCCTGCGCCGCGCGGCTGGTGTCGGCCGCGGCGGCGGCAGGAGGCGCCACGGCGAGCAAGGTCCAGCAGGCCATCCAGGCGGAGAGAGTGCGCAGCAGCATGTTAGTCTTTCTGCGTGAGATGACCAAGAAACGGGTGCAAGAATGCCTGAGTTGGGGAGGCGAGTCGAGTGGCGGGTCATGGCACTTGCGATGGCACAAAAGGTGGGGGCGGCGGCGAGGATCCGATATGCAGTGGAAGCGGTTGTCGGCTGGCACCTATTCGGATTCGCCCAGGGCTACGGCCACATGCCGCCCTTTGTTCCAAGCAGATCTCTGGCTTACCCGTGGCTACGGGTCAAGTCTTCCGCGAAGCCCGAAGTGCTCGCCAAGCTCCAGTGCACCGTTGACCTCGATGCTCAGGCACGACCCTTTGCTGTCCTTCGGTCTCGAATGTTCGGTCATGCGTCATGAGGCACGTCCTGCGGCATCGCAACCGCGCGCAGCACCTGCATCGGCCCTATTGCATGGACGCGGTCCAGTTCCTCTTGCGAACGCAAGAACAATGAGCCAGCGAAGCCGAGCCCGTTCACGGAGATCGATTCGAAGCATGCGCGCGAACGCGGCACGACGAGCATCCAGCCTCGGCGAATCAGCAAGTTGTAAGGTGCCGACTGAACTTCGCCCTCTTCGGTGGCAACAGCAGAAATGCCGCACCGATGAAGCAACTCGCGATAGAGGGCATGCAACTCGGGAGCGGTCGCTTGCGGCGCTAGAAGTGCGAACGCATGCCTGAACGGCAGCCGCGAGCCGCTGGCGAGCACTCGCTCCATCGGTACTTCGTCCGGGCTTTCGCGTGAGAGCGGGAGCGGCACAAGTTGCAGGTGCTTGTGCCGTTGGCTGGCCCCGGCTTCGACGCCCCCGTTGTAGAAGCCGAGCCCATCGACCTCGCTCAAGCAAGTGATGAACGCCGCGAAATCCTCAACAGTAAGGAGGCGCTCCTGGCGTTCGAAGCTGCGGGTGACGAGTAGCACATGGCCGGCAAGCAGTTGGAACTTGTTCAGCAGAACGTAGTGCGAAGGCGCGAGGTCGCCTACGAACAGAGAAGAGTCGTAGTCGCCGAGCGGATCCCCGGTCGCCGCGACATGGCGCGCCTTGTCCTTGAGCGCGAGGCTCGAAACCGTGCGCAAGACGAACCGGGCGCCATCGCTGTCGAGGACGATGGTTTGAGTCTCGATCGGCTGCAGGGCACCGTCTGCCAGGGCACGCCGCATTGCATTTTGGACGATGAACAGCGAAAACACGCCGTCATTCTCGACCCGTTCGGGGCAACTGGGAACGACCACGCGGGACCCAGTGGTATCGGTCTCCGCGCGAAGCCGGAGGACGCCTTTGCAGAGCATGTGGATTGCGGTTTGCTGGCGCAACGCCTGTCCAGTTGAACGTGTCGATCGAGTCTTCACGACCCGATAGCCGATGGTCGAGAACACAGATTCGACGCCGGAGAGCGGACTTCGATCGATGGTGGACTCGGCATCAGTGCCAATGCCGGCATCCAAGGCGGATGGAAACCACATCGATCCCCCGTTCCAGAAGCGGGCATTGACTACAAGGTTCTGAACGTCCGCAGCCCAGGAAGCGCACGCCCGCGATTGCCACCTCGTCGCAGTCAAGGAAGTGAACGCCATGCTCTTTCGCTTGGCGGCGCATCTCCGCTTCTTCCTGGTCCAGCACGGATTCGGAGTACTCATGATTTCCAGCAATCTGCACCACCGGCTTGTCGTCGAAACGGGCGGGGTTTCGCAGCCAGCGTGCGACCACGCGACCAGGCGCAACGATGTCGCCCGCCAGGATGGCCACGTCGTAGTCCAGATCCTTCGGTACCTCGAAGGTCTCGAACTCTGCGTGCAGGTCAGAGAGGATCAACAGTTTGATATTTGATCAATGCGCATCGTCCGTGGCCGCAGCCAGGAAGAGAGCGATAGGCGTTCCTTGTTTGAGGGCCACACGCGGTGCTACGCCCTCCAGCGTAGGCGCTGGCGTCTCGAGGAAGTCGAAGATCTGCCAGGGATCTTCGTGCCCAGAGATTGCCCGATGAGYTGAATCGATGACCAGGCGGATGGCTCGAATTGCCATCGGGGCAACTTCAGCGTTCCGTCTGAACCAGCAAGCCCAATGCATCGGCCGTCACTGATCCACGCCGCCATCGTCGAAGCATCCACCCCCATGAGCGAAGCGGCCTCGACGACTGTGATCATGTCTGCTGCCCGCAAGCGCTCGCGCCGGTACCTTTGGCCCTCGCGAAGCAAGGCCGCCGGTCTCAGCGGCCGTGGCGTAGAGACAAAGGCGGATGGTTTTGCGATCCTCATCGGTGAGATGGGGGCGTGGCGGGTCTTTCTGGGTTTGGGTCATCTCGGGTCCTCTTCACGCGTTCGGTGCGCTGCAGTTCCACTACGAGTCCAGGATTGAACGCAACGTTTTCAATGGCGCACATCAAACCTCGACCACGAGCGCCGGATCGAACTGCACGTTCTCCGGTGGCCGGCTCGAAAACAGGTAGCCTCGCGGGTTCGACACCACCCGACAGTTGCCGACGAGGTAGTCGAAGCTCGTGTGCGTGTGCCCGTGGACCCAAAGCGCCGGCACCTTGAAGAACTCATCAGGTAGTTCGCTGACGAAGGCCCCGGAGCACCAGTCATCGGCGTACTGCGCAGCCAGAGACTGCCTGTGCGGCGCGTGGTGCGTCACCACGACAGTGGGGCCGTCGAAAGATTCCGCCAGTTTCGTGGCCAGCCACTGCCGTTGGGCCTGGTGAAGCGCGAGCGTGTCCTCGGGCGTGAGGAGTCGATGGTTCCGCTCGCCTCCTGGGTCGAGGAGGTAGCGGCCAGTAGCGCCGACAAGTTCCTGGGCRGACGCCTCGGTGCGGATGACGCGGTAGTCCGACAACCTGCGTCGAGAGGTCCCAAGCGACCGAGGCACATGCGAGTAGGGTCCGATGTGCGAGTCGATACGCAGGGCGAAGTCAGTCCACAGCGTGCAACCAAGGAAGCGCACACCATCGACCACGATCTGGCCGCAGTCCAGAGCGTGGACCTTCGAGCCCTCGGCAGCCCGCTGCATTTCGGCGGAGACCAGCTGGAGGACGCCGCCATAGAACTCGTTGGTTACCCGGAACGTAAATCACTCCTTTGGCGCCAGGGAACGTCGATGGGCTCTTGGCCCAGCTGACTGCGTTCGCARCCGGCACTGCGATGTCGCCGGCGATGATCGCCACGTCGTAGCCATCAGTCGGCGGAACGAAGGGGTGCCCGAACTCGAGGTGAAGGTCGGAGAGGATCAGGACCCTCATGGGACAGGCCTTTCAAAATGAGCGCGCAAGGCCGCCTCAGCCGCATCGTCGAAGCCGACGAATGATCCGCAGACGACCAGGTGGTCCTTGTAGTCATCGAACTGCCATTCAGCATCGTCGAGTGCCACCCATGGCTCATTGACTGCGTCATGAAGCTGCAGCCAAGCGATGATCTCTCCTTCGCGATGGGCAAACGGGTGAGGGAGGCCGAACCACTTGTGCGGCGTAGCGCCGAGGATTCGGGCGCGGATGTCCTCGGAAAATGGCTTCAAAAGCGTCTTGTAGGCGAGCTTCTCGCGCCAACTCGAACTGATGACGATCCTCACGTGCGGGAACTCGCGCAACACCGCTTCGAGGCGCGGCAGGAAGCAGAAGTCCGTGCCGTCGTCAGGCAGGTGTCCCTCCCCTTCCGGGTGCAGCACGCCGTCGAAGTCGAGGAAACAAGATCATTTGGGACATCCTCCATTGAGCGGCCAAGTCAAGTGTGAATCAATGCCAACGCCGAAGGCGCGAAACGGTACTTCTGTATCCATCAGGCCCTCAGCGAAATAGTCGATGTTCCTGTGATGATGGCCGTGCACCACGAGCCCGGCCCTCATAGAGATTGCTAGATCGTCCACCACTTCAAAGTCGAAGCGATGCGCGGCGGGGCGGGTGCCTCGTGCAAAACGAGGATGTCTGCATTCAACGCGAGCATTGCCTCGTACTCATCGCGAAAGATGCTCGAACGATGCCGGCGCGAGATTCCCCCGCGCCACTTTTGCTGCGGCACCCTGCGGCGATCGATGAAACGCTGTGCTCAACCGAAGGAAATGGAGCGCTCTCCCTGGACTCGGTAGGATTCCAGATCTTGCCCCTGAAGATGCCCCCGAGACCTGCAACTCGGTAGCTGACAATCTCTACAACTCGCCCGTGCAGCAGGTTCCGGTCGGCGAGCTCCGATCCCCACAGGTTGTCGTAGTCCGCGTCCGTGACGCTGTCATGGTTGCCGTGGATGAACCAGATCTCCGTGAGCTCCCGGATCGTGCGCAGTTCGAAGTGGAGCGGCTGCCGCGCCTGAAGGTCTCCAAGCAGCACAATCGCCTCCGGACGATCGCGCTCGACTACAGCGATCACAGGTTTGAAGTCGCCGTGGCCGGCGTGAACTACCTTGTCCGGTCGTCGGACAAGATAGTTGACGCCGGCCAAGAAGATGTAGGCGCGGCGACGGTCCTCCCCTTCGAGCGAGAACATATAGGGGAAGCGGGCCTGTAGAGCAACTGGCGTGTGGTCGTGAAGCTCAACAGGCGCGCCAAGTTCTCCAGGGGGAGTCGTGAACGCCGTATCCTGGGTTTCGCTTTGCTGCTTGTTGCTGACCATTCTGGGCTCCTGGACGGAGCCGAATCGGTCAGCTCCCTAAGACTTGGAAACGAGGGTGAGGAGAGGCGATATCGCCGCTACTTCCCGCATCGAGGCGCAGGTCGACGAACCTGTGCAAATCGTCATGCGCGAGACCATACGCGCGTGGATAGCGACGCGATTGCTGGTTGCGGTTGAGCGAGTCAACATGACGAATTTGATGATCATGAGGAGGAATGTACGTTTCCATCTTAGCGGTAGCCTTGGTGAGCAAGCAACACCGGGCGTCACGAAATTCCAACAAGGCGGCAGGATGAGGGCCGCTTCTGGGCGGCCACCCAACCGCTCCCTTGAAACGAGGATTACTTTGCAAACGGGCCGGTGCACCATTGCTGTTCGCATGGCACGCCGTCGTGGTTGCCGTCCATCTGGGAGCCAGGGCAGTGCTTCAGGAAGAACTTGGCCTCACTGCATGATGTCAATTGCGCGCAGTGGGTCCGTCCGTCGCATTGGTAACGGCTCAGCGCGGGGTCGGCGCTGAAGGTCTCTTGGGAAGCCATCGCCGCAGTTGGCAAGCCGAAGGATATGCCGCTGGTACTGCGCATAGCCGAACGCTCCAATGGTCACCACGAGCACGACGCCGACAAGCGCCTTGATCGGTGAGCGTGTTCCGTCGGTGCCCCGCGGCTGCGCGCGCGGTACGTGGAGGKCTTTCCGAGCGCTAGGCGTAGGCATTCACACCTCGCAGAAATTCCTCCGCCGGGCCCTCCTGCCCGCCATGACGTCGCCGGCGCTGGCGACTTGGTAAATCTCTGGTTGATCTCTGGTAGATCAATCGACCAACTTACCGTGCGACCGCCCCGTCGCAGACTTGGTCGAGAGATGGTAGAGAGTTGGTAGAAGTCTCTACCATGTCGACGGCCACGGCCCCTCTCGTCCACCTTGCGCTCATGGGACAGATCGGCCTCGAAGCCAGTACGTCGTCGTCCTCCCCCTACTACCTGAGCGTGAAAACTGCACACGCTCGCCCTCAGGTTCCCGCCGTCGCCGATCAAGATCGTGGGCTCACCGGCCAGGAAAGCCTGCCTTCGACGGAGGACGGAGTTCAGGCGCGATTCGCGTAAGAGGTCACTTTCGTCGCCGCACCTACGGTCGCCCAGCGTGGCCCGGAGACGTATGGGGCCAATGGTCGGAATGCATCCCGCGCCGGGCATGACCACATGAAGGAGCGACAGATGGCAGCGCAAAAGGAAGCGTAGTGAGCGATCGATGAACGATGCAGCCGAGTTCTTCCGCGTGAGGGGTTTGGCGGATGAGCGGTTGCGCCGGCAGTAGAGGTGCCAGTTGCGGCGGAGCAAGCCGAAACGACAGACAAACTGGGCGCGGGTCCACGCGAAGTAGGACAGACAGTTCGATCGAGCATGCTTGTCTACCTTGACGGAGACCTTGGACCTTGCGCTGGCTTGTCTCAAGCCGGTCTCTTCCGGCGGTTGGCGACGTTCCTATCAGTTTTCGTCGCGACGTCGCCAAATCAATCTTCTCACAAAACATGGCAGCTCAACCCTAGCCTTGCTTCAAACAACTGACGGGCTCGCAGATGTGCGCGAGGTCCTGGCGATAGCTCCGGCCAGCGGGCGACCGCCCTGGTTCCGTCAGATCGATTTTGGAGCCAACTGTGACCAATTCCAAGGCCCAAGGCCGGCCCATCCGATGCCGGACGCCCAGACACCTCGAGCAGTGCCAGCGAGTACAGCCCCGACAGTGAAACACCCGCGCTCGACAACGAGTGCCCTCCTCCGCGTGTCGCGGAATTCCATGACTGCTGAAATGTGGCTGGTGAAACATTGAACGACGCGTGGCGACTTGCGAGGAACTTAACTATGCCCAGCAAACAGCGGCTGGCTGCTGGAGATTCTTCCCGTCTTGCAAGCAATCGAATCGAAGTTGGCCCGCGCAAGCCAACATCGGATGACGCTTCGGTACGTTTGTTCCTGCGCGAGCAACCGCACCTCACTTGGCTAAGCAGCAGTTCCAAGAAGAGTTCAGACGCCACAAATGAAGGCAACCATCACGGTCAACTGCTGCTTACACGGATTAGCAACAGTTGCCCGCTGGCCGGAGAACGAAAACTGAGCGCGGCTCACCGGGTGCAAAAAGCCACGCAACTGCTGCTTACCTACGTAAGCAGCAGTTGTGCGCAGAGGCTACTTTCAGCCCGTTCTCCGGAACTGTTTCCAAGACTCCTATCTGTTATCAGCCATTTGAGGGAAATCCGGGTCGGAAGAGGTCCTCCCAAATTCACTCGCGACAGAGACCAAGCTCCCTTTGGCAGATGTCCCACCCTCTTGGCCCCGCAGATGGCCCTGCCACCCAAGGCCCGTCCTTTCCAAAAATCACAACCTCRACAGGCCCCAGTCCACCAACTGGCCCCTGCAAACAAGTACCAATTCATGGAACGCAATCAGGACGAAAACCAGCCCTTCAGCGCATACGAGGGTCGCCGCAGAACTCATCCCGCGCCGCGCAGCTTCAACGCAAGAACGAATCCGGATCTCTCACAGGCAGAGGAACCAATCGAACCGCTGAGCAACTGGTACGGGACCGCCATGCAATCGGTCAATGAGAAGACCGCTGTGAACTATCGCAAGCGGTATTTCATGATGATCGACCGAGTGGCCCTGGAACTGAACAAGGACGCGGATTCGTGTCGATCGAGGAACTGATCGAGTATCTCAAGACACATCCGGCATTAGCCATCGGCACCAAGAGCGCCTATCGCGCGGCAATCGTTTGGGCTTTGAAGCAACCCGACCTTGGCTTTTCCCCAGAGATTCGGGAGCATGGCCTCAGGCTGGCTGGCGCCTACAACCCGCGCACCGACAAGTCGCAAGCGATCCAACTGCGGCGCTACCGCGAGTCCGCGCGAGCCATTCCCGAGCAGGATCTTCCCCCTCTTCTAAACGGACTCCTCTCCGCCCGACGTACACGACAGGACTTTGCTGCCAAAACGACCGCTTGGCTCATCGCAGGAATTGCCACTGGCGCCCGGCCCGGTGAATGGGAAACTGCATTCTGGCTCGACCGCGCCCGCGGCATCCTGCGGCTACCCAATTCGAAGCTCAAGCGCCACGCGCAGTTCAACTGGAGCCACATCCCTGAGCGGTTGCTCAACCGCGCCGATGCCGACCTGGCAGCGATGGCCCGCGCGGACTTGCCCAACGTCCCCGCGGTTCTTGAAGCCGCGAGGCGCCAAGCCGAACCGGTCTCAAGGAACCTGGCCTTTTTCGATCAGGCCGAGGCAATGGCGGACGCCAACAACGACGTGGCGATCGAGAAGCTGCGCCGCCTGCGTGCCTGGGAACTGCACAACGCTGGTCTCGCCTGGCGCGACATCGAGGTGCCCCACCGGCGGATCGGCGCCGTGGAGGCGCACCTCTGCAACTTGCAGCAATATCTTGCCAGCGGGGACCGGCACACGTTCGAGGGCTACTACAACGGCTGCCGCACTGCGCTGTATAAAGCCTGCGAACGCGCGTTCCCGGACGGTCGGACATACTCCCTCTATGACACGCGCTCGACGGCAGCTGCGAACATGAAGGCAACCGTCGGACCAGAGATCGCCGCGATGGTGATGGGGCATTACATGAAGCGCAAGCGCACGATCCAAACAAACTATGCCGGATCTGATCGGGCGTTTCGGGGGGCCCAACGATTCGCGCCCGGACTGGCCGATACTCAAAACCAGCGCGACCAAGCTGAGCACAGAGCAGCGGAGATTCCAGCACCAGCGGACTCAGCCGGTTCGGACGAAGCTCCCTCGACCCAAGGTACCGACGCGCCGGGATC